>JBCNQO010000019.1:0-9814 GCA_039592825.1 Flavobacterium sp. | reverse complement strand
ACGGCGCATGGTTTCCTACGAGGATCATTTCCACTTCTTCGTAACTCAAACCGCGATCTTCAAAACAGTTCATGATCTGGAAACCGGTTTCGTATTCGTAATTGCCCTGGATGGATTTGTCGGCCATTGGTGGCGCGCACGGAATATCGACCGTCAAATGGTCGGCGTGCGTGGTTCCGAAAATCGGGATGTCGCGTTGGGATTGCGCCCAAGCTGTTCCGTAAACCGAGTGCGTGTGCACGATGCCACCGATTTTTGGCCAATGTTTGTAAAGAACCGCGTGGGTTTTTGTGTCCGATGATGGACGAAGATTTCCTTCGACGGTATTTCCGTCAAAATCGACGATGACCATGCTTTCGACCGTGAGATCTTCATAAGGCACGCCCGATGGTTTTATGGCGAAAACCTGCAAATCGTGGTCTGCGGCGCTTACGTTTCCGAACGTGAACAGCACCAAACCGAGCTTCGGAAGTTGCATGTTCGCGTCGTAAGCCTTTTGTTTTATGTGGTCGTATTTGCTCATGCCGACACGAGTTTTTGCGCTTTCGCGGATGTTTGCTCCACGACGAATCCGCCCAAAGCTTTGTACTGTTCGTAACGCTTTCTGTACACTTCGGAATTTTTCGCGTTTGGCTGATATTCCACGTCGAACCCGCGTCCCATGGCTTCCATCGCTTCTTCAACCGAAGAGTAAATTCCGGCTGCGACCGCCGCGAACATGGCTGCTCCGAGTGCGCAAGTGTGTTTGAATTGGTGGATTCGGATCGGCATTTCAAGAACGTCTGCCATCATTTGCATCACGAATGGCGACTTTTTGGCCACGCCACCGATTCCGATGATTCCTTTTACCGGAATGCCTTCTTCGATGAATCTGTCCACGATCGCTTTCGCCCCGAAACAAGTCGATTCGGCCAAAGCGCGGAACACTTTTGGCGCATCTGAACCTAAGTTCAAACCAGAGATCGCGCCTTTCAAAAGTTGGTTCGCGTCTGGCGTTCTTCTGCCGTTCAGCCAGTCGATCGCAAGCTCGTTATGCGCATCGACGGGCAACAGCGCTGCCTGACGTGAAAGTTCAGGTATGATTTTATCGGCAATCTCGTCTTTTAGAGCGTCTGCCGTTTTCTTGTCTAGAATTGCCGAACTCGCGAGCAGGTTGTCCAAAGGCCAAAGCACGAGTTTTTTGAACCAGGCGTAAACGTCGCCAAACGCCGATTGTCCGGCCTCGAGTCCCGCCATTCCTGGAATTACCGACCCGTTGACTTGTCCGCAAATACCTTTTACGAGTTTGCCTTCTACGTCTTCGTTCGGGCAAACCAGAATGTCGCACGTAGACGTTCCCATGACTTTCGACAGATGATACGGCTCGATTTGTCCGCCAACCGCGCCCATGTGAGCGTCGAAAGCGCCAACTCCGATCACGACATCGGTGGAAAGCCCGAGTTTTTGCGCCCATTCCGGCGAAAGATTTCCGGCCGAAACGTCAGACGTAAATGTTTCCGAAAACAATTTATCGGTGATTCCATTCAAAATCGGATCGAGACTCGAGAAGAATTCCTGTGGCGGCAAACCTCCGAATTCCTCTGCCCATAAGGCTTTGTGACCCGCGGCGCATCTGGAACGCTTGATTTTCTTTACGTCATTTCCGCCAGTCAGCAAAAATGGGATCCAATCGCAATGCTCCACCCACGAATGCAAAGCGTTTTTCACGGCTGCATCGGCTCGAACCGTTCTGAGCAACTTGGCCCAAAACCATTCCGACGAATAGATTCCGCCTACATATTTAAGGTAATTCGTATCGAATTTGGTCGCGTGCTCGTTGATTTCGGCCGCTTCACCAGTCGCCGTGTGGTCTTTCCAGAGCACGAACATCGCATGCGGATTTTCCGAAAAAGCAGGCAAAAGTGCCAATGGCGTGCCTTTAGCGTCGACCGCAACCGGCGTTGAACCTGTCGTGTCTACCGAAATTCCCTTGACGTTTTTGGCGATTTCAGATCCGCCGGCCAATTGCAGACATTCCTTGATCGTCGCCTCAAGACCTTCTATATAATCGAGCGGATGCTGACGGAACTGGTTTTCGGAAGGCTTGCAGTACAAACCTTGCTGCCAGCGCGGATAGTTGAAGACCGACGAGGCCAATTCGGCTCCGTTGCTGGCATCGACGATCACCGACCGAACCGAATCGGAACCATAATCGACACCTATGACATAGTTTTTGCTCATGATAATTTTATATAAGTGTCAAAATAACACTAATATTTTCACATAAACAAATAACACGGTCAAAAATTAACAATCGTGTAATTTGGGCGTAAATAATTGACATTATTGTAGAAAGCCGTGAAAGATGCTTGAAGATTCGTCAGTTGCTTGATTCGGAAACAATATTTACCGTGTAACAATAACACTTATTTGTATATTTGGCCATGACCTATTCCCCGCGCACGTATCGCATCACCGTTTCTACCTTGTTTTTCATGGCCGGACTTTGTTTTGCGAGCTGGGCTTCGAGAATCGCGACGATCCAACAGAAATTGGGTTTGAACGAGGCGGAATTGGGCGCCGTACTTTTGGCTTTGCCCGTAGGTTTGATGCTTTCACTGCCACTTTCGGGTTGGGCAGTTTCTAAAATCGGAAGCCGGAAAGTGCTTGCCGCATCGCTCACTTTATATGGAACGACGTTGGTTTTTCTGGGATTGGTCGACTCCGTTTCGCTTTTGGTCTTGTGCTTGGTTTTCTTCGGAATGGCGAGCAATGCCGTGAACATTTCGGTAAACACGCAAGCTGTCGCGACCGAAAATCTCTATCCGAAACCCATTATGGCATCTTTTCACGGACTTTGGAGTTTGGCCGGATTCGTGGGCGCCGGCATCGGAACTTTCATGATCGGAAACAACATTGAAACACTGACCCACTTTTTGATAATTGGCGGAATCGTATTGACCGCCGTTGGAATCTGTTGGGGATTTCTGCACGACGATAACGGAAAATCCGAACCTGGGCCGGCATTCGTAAAACCCGACAAATTCCTGATCACGTTGGGCGCGATCGCGTTCTGTTCCATGATTATCGAAGGCGCGATGTTCGACTGGAGCACGATCTATTTCAAAAAAGTCGTGGGAGCCGAAAAAGGCTGGATTGGCGCGGGTTACACGGCCGGAATGTGCGCCATGGCGTCTGGACGTTTCGTAGCGGATTGGTTCTCTCACAAATTCGGACTCAAAAGAACGTTACAATTAAGTGGTTTTTTAAGCCTATTAGGATGTATAACGGTAGTTTTATTTCCGAGTTTATTTCCTGCGATGATTGGTTTTTTACTGATCGGTGCCGGAATTTCGTCTGTGGTTCCTATGATCTACAGCGCCGCCGGAAAGTCCGAAACCATGCAACCCGGACCTGCGATTGCGGCTGTTTCTACCATAAGTTTTGCGGGATTTCTGATCGGTCCGCCAATGATCGGTTTTATAGCTGAACTTTCGAGCCTTAAAATCTCTTTCCTTTTCCTGGCCGCGATGGCCTTTTGCGTGATCTTTTTTACGACGCGCGCCAAAATCTGAACCTTAACAACAACCAATATGAAACACGTTTTACTGACCTTTTGTTTTCTTGTCACTATATCGATTTCGGCTCAAAAGTCGGGCGTAGTAAAAAGCCCTGATGGCTCGATTGCAGTGACTTTCGGACTTGACAAATCCCAAAAACCTTTCTACTCCGTAGCCAAAAATGGCGCGTCGGTGATTGGGAATTCGGCTTTGGGAATCGTTAGGAAGGATGGCGATTTTTCGAAAAATCTGTCGGTTGTAAGTATTTCATCTGACAAGAAAATTTCCGAAAACTACCAGATGTACGTCGGAAAACAGAAAGAAATACGCTATTTGGCGAATCAGAAAAGCTTGAATCTCAAGAATGCGTCGGGACAAAAAATCAATATCGTTTTCAATGTTTCGAACGACGGTTTGGCTTTTCGATACGAGTTTCCCGAAACTTCGTCTGACGTAAAATACATCACCGAGGAAATTTCCACTTACAACTTCAGTTCGTCCGCGAAAGCTTGGCTACAACCGATGTCGAAGGCGAAAACCGGTTGGGAAAAATGTCATCCGTCTTACGAAGAATATTACCAAAATGGCGTTCCCGTAAACACGAAATCGAACATTGGTTACGGTTGGGTTTTTCCGGCTTTGATCAACGAAGGACAAAATTGGGTCGCGATATCGGAAACGGCAGAAAAGAACTATTGCGCTTCTCACCTCGATTATGACGATAATCGTAAGGTTTTGCGCACTGTTTTTCCGCAGCCCGAAGAGAAGTTTTCGGCAACTGCTGCACTTTATCCCGAATCAAAACTGCCTTGGGAAACGCCTTGGCGCGTGATTGCCGTTGGCGATTTGGCCACGGTTACGAAATCTACTTTGGGAACCGATGTGTCGGCGAAGTCCAAAATCGAAAATCCTTCATACGTGAAAAGTGGCGTTTCGGCCTGGAGTTGGGCTCTTTACAAAGACGATGGGACGAATTTCGAGCTTCAGAAACAGTTCATCGACTATGCCCAAAAAATGACGTGGCCGTACGTTTTGATCGACGCCGATTGGCACAAAAGAATCGGGATCGACCGCGTGAAAGAATTGGTTTCTTACGCCAAACAGCGCAACGTGAAACTGATTCTGTGGTACAATTCCGCTGGTGATTGGAACACGACGCCTTATGGTCCGAGAGATAAATTCCTAACTGCTGAAGGACGCGAACAAGAGTTCAAGATGCTGGCCGAAATGGGAATTTCCGGAACGAAAATCGACTTTTTCGGTGGCGACGGACAATCGTTTATGGACTATTATATTGACATTCTCGAAGCGGCCGCGAAACACAACATTCTCGTGAATTTCCACGGATCGACTTTGCCTCGTGGCTTGCAACGGACTTATCCGAATTTTATGACCTCGGAAGCGATCAAAGGGTTTGAATTCGTGACTTTCACCCAAGAAGGTGCCGATGCCCAGCCGCAACATTGTGCCGTGATTCCGTTTACGCGAAACTTGTTCGACTCTATGGATTTTACGCCTATGTGTTTGGACAAAATTCCGGGAAATGTAAAGCGCGTCACGACTTCTGGCTTTGAATTGGCGCTTCCGACTTTGTTTGTTTCGGGTATTCAACACATTGTGGAAATCCCCGAAGGAATGGCAAAAATGCCCGATTTCGTTCAGGAATATTGCAAGGATTTGCCTACGCTTTGGGACGAGACGCGATTGGTTGCCGGCTTTCCTGGAAAAGAAGTCGTAATGGCCAGACGCCGTGGAAATGACTGGTTCGTGACGGGAATAAATGGCGAGAAATCGGATAAGGAGATTGCTGTCGATTTGAGCTTTATTGGGAACAAAAATGGAGTGTTTATTACCGATGGCGAGAAATCGTTATTCGAAAAATCAGACGTCAAGGCCGGAAAATTAAAGGTGAAATTGAAGCCTTATGGTGGTTTTGTGATGAAGTTTAAGGGTTGATTTTTTAAACAGTTCACACTTGAGTTTTTACTTTTACAATTAAGATAGTTTAGGGTAGTTAAGGTGTTTTGCTATCTTATTGCATTTGGATTAATTTGGTTGATTCCGAAATTGGGTTTGGCGTTGATTTCTTTTTTGGAAATTGTGATTTTCTGAGACCTAACAAATTATTCCACTTCGTTACATACAATTCGGCTACGCCTCGGGTCTCAAAGATTTGTAGGTCTGGGTCAACACCCGAAAGTTAAACCGAAAACTTCAGCCTCAGTTACAGACCCGAGAGCTTCGCTCGAACTATACGAAGTAAAAATCTGTAAAAATTGTTAAAAATCGACAACCAAAAATGAACAACCTAAAGTCCAAATACGATCAACTTTTCGAAGACTCAATCAGCAAAATTGCGGCTGGTGAAATCGGGATTGACCGAAAGATTGCTAGCGACGACAGGTTTGGGATAACACTCATCGCACGTCCGGATTTTCATACGCGGGCACATATTTCGGCTTTTCTGTCCGATTTGAAAAGTGTCGATGGCAACCAATATTTTTACCCGAATTCCGATATGCACATTACCGTTCTTTCGCTGATTTCGGGCAAAGCCGGATTTAATCTTTCGGAAATAAATCTTGCCGATTACGTGACATTGGTCCGCGAAAGCGTTAAGAATGTTCCGAAATTCGAGATTGAGTTGAAAGGCGTCACGGCATCTGCGGAAGCGATTTTAGTGCAAGGATTTCCATCGAACAATAATCTCGAAACGATCCGAGAAAACCTTCGGACGAACTTCAAATCGTCGGGTTTGCAGCAGTCGATCGATACGCGCTACAAGATTTCGACCGCGCACGTTACTGCGGTGCGATTCGCATCGGAACTCAAAAATCCGTCAGAATTCGCCAAAGTAATTTCGGCTTACCGCGAACATTGTTTTGGAAAATTTACTGTCGATAAACTCGAATTGGTTTGCAACGATTGGTATCAGAAAGCGCAAAAAACGACGTTGATCTCGACTTTCGATTTGGCCTGAAAACACAATTTTAGGCAAATTCTCACGTTTACTACATCATTTCCACATCCTTCAAAGTGTGGAATCCCGCATCAAAGTTGTGGAAAATCCCCACAAAAATGAGTGTGGATTTGTGCGAAACCCTTGAAAACAGGGCTTTTTTGGCACAGGCACGGTCATTGTTTCCTACATCGTCGTAAACACGTAAAAAAACGACATGAAAGCCGAAACAATTACATCAACACAGTTCCGCAGCTTGCAAGCAGAAACCGCACAGGTTTTTGACCTCAAAAGACGGATGCCGATCAAAACGCCATGGGGAACTTTGGTGCTTTTTGGAAGTTTTATCGCCATGATCGCGGGTTCTGTCTCGCTTTTCGCACTTCAGGACGATTTTACACAATTCAATAACGAAAGACTTGAGTCAACTTGGAGCTTTTGGTTTCTTGTAGTTGCCTCGGCACTTTTCGTTTTCAAATTCCTATTCTTTATCTACAATGCCGTTTTGTTCTTCAAATACAAACCGACCGAATCTGTGGGCGACACCGAATTGCCTACGTGTACGATCATCGTGCCGGCTTACAACGAGGGCAAATTGGTTTTCCAAACGCTGATGAGTTTGGCAGATAGCGATTATCCGCAGGAAAAACTACAGCTTTTGGCGATTGACGATGGTAGCAAAGACGACACTTGGTATTGGATCCAACAGGCGAAAATCAAGCTGGGCGAGCGTTTGACGGTTCATCAGCAGCCTAAAAACATGGGAAAACGCCACGCTTTGTACTATGGTTTCCACAACGGGACGGGCGAGATTTTCGTGACTGTCGACAGTGATTCTGTAGTGGAAAAAAACACGTTGAGAAACCTCGTGAGTCCGTTCATCAAAGACGACAAATGTGGCGCTGTTGCAGGAAATATCCGAGTTCTGAACAACGAAAAAGCGATTATCCCAAAAATGCTCAACGTAAGTTTCGTGATGAGTTTCGAGTTCATGCGATCGGCAGAAGGCGCGCTGAATTCGGTGATGTGTACGCCTGGCGCTTTGGCCGCTTACCGTCGCGAGTCGGTTTTTGCTTGCCTCGAGGATTGGATCAACCAGACTTTCATGGGACAACCGTCTGATATCGGCGAAGACCGCGCCATGACGAACATGATTCTGAAACAAGGCAAGCGCGTACTGTTCCAGAAAAATGCCGTGGCTTATACAACGGCGCCCGAAAAATACAGCGGACTTTACAAAATGTTCATCCGTTGGGATCGCAGCAACGTTCGCGAAAACCTCATGATGGCGAAATTCGTGTTCAAAAACTTCCGCGAAGACAACAAAATCGGGACGCGTTTGCTGTTCATCAACCAATGCTCGAAAATCCTGATGACGTATCCGCTGGCGTTCTTTACGATCTTTTTCGCAGTGACTTATCCTGGACTG
Source organism: Flavobacterium sp. (assembly GCA_039592825.1). GTDB lineage: Bacteria > Bacteroidota > Bacteroidia > Flavobacteriales > Flavobacteriaceae > Flavobacterium. The sequence continues at coordinate 1,887 of JBCNQO010000019.1, read as the reverse complement.
TTCTTCGCCTCAACACTCGCGGGAATCCTTGTCATGTCTAGCTTTCCGGTGTTTTTCTACGCCAAAAAATATACTTTCTCACAAGCTTTGTGGGCTTACTCTTACAGCATTCTGTACACTTTCGGACTGTTTTGGGTAACGCCTTACGCTGTGGCGACTGCGGCAAAACGCGGTTGGCTCACACGCGAGCTCGCGAGTTAACTTACTTTCATGCTAACCCGAAAAGGAGAATCGTTTGCGCGGTTCTCTTTTTTTATTTTGGGATGTCCTGGAAACAACGTCAGACGCTACAAAAACATAACCTTTATCTTACATATGGCCATCGTTTTGCCAATGTTTGGTACGGTTGGAACCAATCGGTAAAGTAAAGACTACCTTCACAAAAAAAACATGAAGAAGGATATGCTCAAGTGGCTCAAACAATTGATGGCCGAGAATGATAGTGTCGAGAGGAACACCATCAAACGAAAAATCCTGACGAGTTACCCTAAACTGCGATTCGTGGAAAACGATCGAGAAAAGGAAGCAAAGGCAAAAGAAAACCTTAGGAATTCCTTGATGGCATATTGTAAAGATGTCAACGATTCTACCAGGATGCATCTTCTGGACAACATCTCGAGTTTTGAAAGACAGTTCGTATAATCGGCTAAAAACTTCCGAAATACGGCCTAACAGAAACAAAAAAGCCAGTCCTGTTGAGACTGGCTTTTGTACAGATAGCAAATTATATCGTTAGATAGCTGTTACATTTACTGCATTAAGTCCTCTTTTTCCCTGTTCAACAGAGTAAGTGACTTGGTCATTTTCACGAACGCGACCGTTAAGGCCAGTGATGTGTACGAAAATATCGTCGCCTCCTTCGTTAGGAGTGATAAATCCGAATCCTTTGTCTTCGTTGAAAAATTTGATAGTACCTTCTTTCATTTTTAAAAAATATTTTGGCAAATATAGCTTATAAATTACAGATATACAGTTTTTTATCTAAAGTGTTTAAAAATCGTCAATTCCTTATGTTTCTGGCTCGCCCTTTTGGATTGGCCTTGACTTCTGGCTTTACGTCTCTTTGCACTACCGGATTCTGCTCATTTCGAACCACTTTGTAATGCGGAAGGCTCTTGAACAGCTGTGTGAGGTTCTTGAAACCGTAAGCTCGCGCATCAAAACTCGGATCTATTTTTCGCAAAGTCAATCCCAATTTCGACACATAAACTTCTTCTTCACCTTCGACAGATGAAATGTCGAAAGCCTTATCAATGAACGTAATGTCAAGTTTTTCAGGTTTTAGCTGAACCGACGCATCTGCATTTTCGGAATCTGGAGATTTGGACGCAAGCCCCAGAATATTCTCGCTGAAAGTAAAGATCTCGCAAGACTGCACGAACGCTTTCGGGGTTTGTTTCTGCCCGATTCCCATCATGAAAATGCCTTCTTCGCGGATGCGTTTGGCCAATCCCGTATAATCGCTGTCGCTGGACACAATGCAGAAACCGTCCACTTTGTCGCCGTGCAGAATGTCCATGGCGTCGATGATGAGCGCTCCGTCTGTAGAGTTCTTTCCGCTTGTGTACGAAAACTTCTGAACCGGATTGAAAGAAAATTGGTTCACGATGTCTTTCCAGCCGTTCATTTGCTGTTGTGTCCAATCGCCGTAAATTCTGCGGATCGTCGCTTTTCCGTATTTGGAAACTTCCTCGAGCATCGCACCAAGCAGTTTGGGTTGTGCGTTGTCACCATCGATGAGTACCGCTATATTGAAATTGGGTTTGTCCATTTTTAGATATTTTACCAAAGTACGCGATTTCATTTTTGGCAAATCGGGGTGTTTTTCCCAAAAAAGAGAGTTTTTTAGTTAATTAATTGAAATTAAAAAAAATAACAACACTTCTT
>JBCNQO010000189.1:0-4859 GCA_039592825.1 Flavobacterium sp. | reverse complement strand
GTGGGATCACTCGGTGTTCAAACAAAAGTCCGAAACCCAGACGTTCACCAACAAAGTCAGCCAGTATTTTACTCCCGTTTTACTTATTCTGGCTTTCGCCGGATTCGGATATTGGGCATTTTTCGACTTGAATATCGCATTCAACGCATTCACGGCCGTACTTATAGTGGCTTGTCCGTGTGCATTGGCTTTAACCGGACCTTTTACGTTGGGCAACATTCTAAGGATTTTCGGACGACACGAATTGTACCTCAAATCGGCAGAAGTCATCGAGAGAATGTGGCAGATCGACACGATCGTTTTTGACAAAACCGGAACGATCACGGCGTCCAAACAAGCCCGAATCTCTTTTGAAGGTTTTCCGCTCCAAGCAGACGAAATCCAGCTTATCTCGAACGTGCTTCGGTCGTCGAATCATCCGTTAAGCCGCATATTGTATGAGCATTTGCCCGAATCGTATCGCCTCGATGTTTCGGATTTTGAGGAAATCGCTGGAAAAGGCATTTCGGGAATCGTGTGCGGTAAATCGGTGAAAATCGGGTCTGGTTTTTTTACGGATGCGTCCGAAGAAAATGTCGGACTTCAAACCACCGTCCACATTTCCATAGACGGAAAACACCGCGGATATTTCTGTTTCCAGAACGAGTATAGAAAAGGCATCACCGAACTTTTTTCGCAGCTCGGACGCTATTTCGAGGTCAAGATCCTATCGGGCGACAAGGCAGGCGAAAAGCCGATTCTTGAAAAATTGCTGCCGTCGGGAAGCGAGATCGCGTTCAACCGGAATCCGTCCCAAAAACTCGAATTCATCAAAAGTTTGCAGCAATCGGGTAAAAAAGTCATGATGGTAGGCGACGGGCTAAACGATGCGGGCGCGCTGGCTCAAGCCGATGTGGGAATCGCGGTTTCAGAAAACGTGAACGTATTCTCTCCGGCCTGCGACGGGATTCTCTCGGCAGAAAGATTGACCGATCTGCCAAAGTTTATCGCGCTTTCGACCAAGGCCAGAAAGATCATGGCGTTCAGTTTCGGGCTGTCGCTACTCTATAACGTGGTGGGATTGAGCTTTGCGCTTATGGGGAAACTCGAACCGCTGGTTGCCGCGATCATCATGCCTTTGAGTACGGTGACGATTGTGGGCTTCGTGACGGTTGCCGGGAATTTCGGGGCGCGGAGTTTGAAACTCCGCGCAGGTGTGGCCGGGTCGCAGACCCGGAAAAACTCCGGAACTCCTGCATTTGAATTTCATACGCTGAATTCGTAGCCCTAGCACTTTAGCACTCGAGCACTCCGGAACTCCGGCACCTCGCACTCCGGCACTCACATGACAAATATCATAGTTTCCCAAAACCACCCAAAATAACTTTGTAACAGGTAATCAAATCATGAGCGTAATCTTCCTTTTAATCACCATTAGCCTTGTCGTGGCCATCGCTTTTCTCGCGGCTTTCGTGAGAGCGGCCAAAAGCGGCCAATTCGACGACGACTACACGCCGTCGGTAAGAATCTTGTTCGAGGACGAGGTCAAAAAAGAATCTCCAGAAACCCTAAAAACAAAACCTGAATAAAATGGAAAACCAGCAATTTTACTACGACAACAAAATCGTACGGAATTTCCTCTACGCGACGCTCGTCTTTGGTGTCGTGGGCATGACAGTCGGGCTTTTGCTCGCCATCATGTTCCTTTTTCCGTCTATCACCGCGGGCATTCCGTGGCTCAGTTTCGGGCGATTGAGACCGTTGCACACCAATGCCGTCATTTTCGCCTTTGTCGGAAACGCCATGTTCGCCGGTATCTATTACTCGCTCCAGCGTTTGCTCAAAGCCAGAATGTTCAACGATACTTTGTCAAAAATCCATTTTTGGGGTTGGCAACTCATCATTGTCGCGGCGGCCGTGAGTTTGCCTTTGGGCTTTACGACTTCCAAGGAATATGCCGAACTTGAGTGGCCAATCGATGTCGCTATAACCCTTATTTGGGTGGTTTTCGGAATCAACATGATCGGAACCATTCTCAAAAGACGCGAACGCCATCTGTATGTCGCGATCTGGTTTTACCTCGCCACTTGGGTTACGGTTGCCGTGCTGCACATTTTCAACAGTTTGGCGCTTCCTGTAAATTGGGGAAAAAGTTATTCGGTCTACGCCGGAGTTCAGGACGCGCTGGTGCAATGGTGGTACGGACACAATGCCGTGGCGTTCTTTTTGACGACACCATTTTTGGGCTTGATGTATTATTTCGTGCCCAAAGCCGCGAACCGTCCGGTGTATTCGTACCGACTTTCGATCATTCATTTCTGGTCGCTCATCTTCATCTACATTTGGGCCGGGCCGCACCATTTGCTGTATTCGGCACTCCCGAATTGGGCACAGAATCTGGGCGTCGTATTCTCAATCATGCTCATCGCGCCAAGTTGGGGCGGTATGATCAACGGCCTTTTGACCTTGCGTGGCGCCTGGGACAAAGTAAGAACCGAACCCGTTTTGAAATTCTTCGTGGTCGCGATCACAGGCTACGGAATGGCCACTTTCGAAGGTCCGATGCTGTCGCTCAAAAACGTTAACGCGATTGCCCATTTCACAGACTGGATCATCGCTCACGTGCACGTCGGAGCTTTGGCGTGGAACGGTTTTCTGACTTTCGGATTGGGTTATTGGCTGATTCCGAAAATGACCAAAGGCAAATTGTATTCGACTAAACTGGCCAACGTCCATTTCTGGATCGGCACTTTGGGAATCGTGTTGTATGCGCTTCCTATGTACGTCGCAGGATTCGTGCAAGCTTCGATGTGGAAGCAGTTCAACCCAGACGGAACGCTCACATACGGCAACTTCCTCGAAACCGTCGAACAGATCATCCCGATGTATTGGATGCGCGCCATTGGCGGAACGATGTACATCATAGGAATGTTCATCATGGTGTACAATATCGTCAAAACCATTCGCGCCAACAAACCGGTAGAGGACGATTTGGCCGAAGCGCCGGCCTTGCAACGCATTTCGTTAAAACGCCTCAAAGGAGAAAAATTCCACCCGTGGCTCGAAAGACGCCCGATACAATTGACGATTCTGGCAACGGTCGCGATCCTTATCGGAGGCATCATCCAAATTGTACCAACGATCATGGTCGATTCGAACATCCCGACGATATCAAGCGTAAAACCGTATTCGCCACTCGAACTCGAAGGACGCGATCTGTACATACGCGAAGGCTGCGTGAGTTGCCATACGCAGTTGGTTCGCCCGTTCAGAAGTGAAGTTGAGCGCTACGGCGTGCAGTCCAAAGCGGGCGAATATGTTTACGATCATCCGTTTTTGTGGGGTTCGAAACGCACAGGCCCAGACTTGCAACGAGTAGGCGGAAAGTACAACGACAACTGGCACTTCAACCATTTCTGGGATCCGCAGAGCATTTCGGCCGGTTCGGTCATGCCGAATTACCAATGGCTGTTCAGCAATCATCCGCTTGACATTTCCCAAATCGAGAAAAAGATGCGCGTGATGCAGCAGTTGGGCGTTCCGTACACCGAAAAGGACATTGCCGACGCTCGGGCGAACATCAAGAAACAGTCGGCACAAATCGAGCAAAGCCTCAAGAACGATCCCGATTTCGTGAAGTCGTACGAAGCCAGCAGAAAGTCTGCTCAAGCGAAAGGCGAAACCTTTACCGATATGGGCGATCGCGAAATCGTGGCGCTAATTGCGTACATACAACGCCTTGGAACCGATATCAAAGTCAAAAACCAAAACCAGTAATCATGTTCGAAGCCATCAAACACAATATGGAAACCATAGCGGGCGTGTCGATCTATCCGATTTTGTCCCTATTGATCTTCTTTCTGTTCTTTTTCTTCCTCGCAATATGGGTATTCTCGTATAACAAGGAAAAAATTTCCGAAATGAGCCAGATTCCACTGAATAACGACACAAAAACTTCACAATCATGAACCGATATTTTCCAGCCTGGTTGCGCGTTCCGACGTTCTTTTTCGCCGGATTCATGCTCATCGAATACTTCATCGAATCGGGCGACCGTCCGGCATTCGTGAAATATCCTATCGTTTCGGTAGTGCTTTTGGTCTATTTGGTGGTGCTCATAGGAATCGAGTTTATCTGGAGCGCGGTCGCGAATTTGCAGGATAAGTTGATGACAGCCGAAGAAAGGGCAGAAGCCGAACGTTTGGCCGAACTTCCGATAAAGCAACAGCTGTGGTTCAAGTCTTTGATGAAACGGCTCACAAAGTCCGAACCGATCGAGTCCGAAGCCGCTTTATTGCTCAATCACGATTACGACGGAATACGCGAACTCGACAACAAATTGCCGCCTTGGTGGGTTTATTCGTTCTATGCGACAATTATTTTCGGGGCGATTTACCTTGGGCGTTTCCATTTTTTTGGTGGAGACGATCAGGAAACCGAATTGCGCAAAGAGATTGCCCAAGCCCAGATAGACGTGGAAGAATACAAGAAAACCGCTCCCGATTTGATGGACGAATCCAAGGTGACGCAACTCACAGACAAAGCGTCTTTGGCTAAGGGGAAAGAGATTTTCACCACGAACTGCGCGGCCTGCCACAGAGCCGACGGAGGCGGACAGATCGGCCCGAACCTTACAGACGATTACTGGATTCTGGGCGGCGGCATCAAGAAAGTCTTTCATACGATAACCAACGGCGGACGCGACGGCAAAGGTATGGTGGCCTGGAAAACCAACCTCAAACCGACCGAAATCCAGCACGTGGCAAGCTACGTTTTGTCGCTAGGCGAGCAAAAAAGTTAAAACGGAGACGAAAATTTCTTCTGGTGCAACATCGGTTTCTTTTGCATCAGTGCAGTATATTATCCGAAATGTGGCGGAT
>JBCNQO010000188.1:0-4882 GCA_039592825.1 Flavobacterium sp. | reverse complement strand
GGTTGTCGTTCTGGGCAAAAAAATGTTGGGAAAACTCGAGATGCGTTCTACGAATGAACACTTTATTTTACATTGGAAATTTAAGGCGCCTCAGTACAAGAATCTTTTTTTGAAGAAAATGGCGGCTGAGTTTTCGATGAATTGATTTTTTTTGCCGCGGATTTACGGATTTTGAACTAAACCCTCGATTAGATCCTGAAAAGATCGGACGCGATTCCGTCGGTCAGGAACTTTCCTTTTGCCGTGGCTTTCAACACATTTTCTTCGAGTGACAGCAAATCTCTAGAAATAAAAATTCGGGCTTCCGAAAGCAGATATTCTTTAAAGTCGGAACCAAAATCACGTTCGACTTTTTCTACTGAAACGCCCCAAATCGTTCGCAAACCCGTCATTACATATTCGTTGTAACGATCTTCTGGCGACAAAATTTCGGTTTCGCTAGGAAGTTCATTCGACTGAATTCCTTTTAGATACAAACTGTTGTTGGCCACATTCCAGCTTCTCGATTTCCCGTCAAAACTGTGAGCCGACGGCCCGATTCCCAGGTATTTTTTGCCGAGCCAATAAGCCGAATTGTTGCGCGAGAAAAATCCAGGTTTGCCAAAATTCGAGAGTTCGTAGTGTACAAAACCGTTTTGGTTCAGGATTTCGGTCAAGATCCGGAAGTGATTTTCGGCCAGTTCGTCTTTTGGCGCCGCGACTTTTCCGTCGGCAATCAATTTCTTCAAGGCCGTTTTGGGTTCGACCGTCAAAGCATATGCCGAAATGTGCGGAACATCAAATGAAAGCGCGGTTTCCACATTGGTTTTCCACTTGTTTTCGTCCATGCCTGGAATGCCGTAAATAAGGTCAATGGTGATATTTTCGAAGTGTTTTCGGGCTTCGACCAACGATCTTTTCGCTTCCGCGGAATTGTGGGCGCGGTTCATCATCTGCAAATCTTCGTCGAAAAACGACTGGATTCCAATGCTGAGTCGGTTGACTTTTGATGCCGAAAGTTCACTTATTTTCTCGTTGGACAAATCGTCTGGATTGGCTTCCAACGTGATTTCCGCATTATCCGACACATCGAAATTATCGCAAACCGCGTCGATCAGGAAATTGATTTCATCGGTATTCAAAACACTTGGCGTTCCGCCTCCAAAATAAATCGTCTCGACTTTCCCGCTCCCGAATTCATCCTTTCTCAAAACGATCTCGCGCGCCAATGCCTGCACCATTTCGTCCTTCTTTTTGAAATTGGTCGAAAAGTGGAAATCGCAGTAATGGCAAGCCTGTTTGCAGAATGGAATGTGGATATAGATGCCAGACATATTCGGTTGCAGTGGCAGAAGCAGTTGCAGCTTTTGCGTTATTTTACTCTATCGGAATTCTGTTTCACGAAAGCGTCCCAACCCGAATAACTCTTGCCGGCGACGACTTTTCCGGAGTTGAAAAAATGGCAGACCGCAGCGGCCAAACCATCAGTAGAATCGAGGTTTTTCGGAAGCTCTTTCAAGCCCAGAAGCTGTTGCAACATTTTCGCTACCTGTTCTTTGCTCGCATTTCCGTTTCCGGTAATCGCCATCTTGATCTTTTTGGGCTCGTATTCGGTGATCGGGATCTGGCGCGACAAACCCGCGGCCATCGCTACTCCTTGGGCGCGTCCGAGTTTCAGCATCGACTGGACATTCTTGCCAAAAAACGGGGCTTCGATCGCGATTTCGTCCGGGTGATGCGTTTCTATGAGTTCGATCGTGCGTTCGAAAATCACTTTCAATTTTGTGTAGTGATCGTCGTATTTCGACAGGATCAATTCGTTGAGCTGCACGAAACTCATGGTTTTCCCGACGACTTTGATAAGTCCGAAACCCATGATCGTCGTGCCTGGATCGATTCCCAATATGATGCGTTCGTTGGCCAATTTTCGTTTCTTTGCGGCATGGTTGCCTCTGCACGCAAAGCTAAAAAACAATATTGGATTGCCCTTGCCAAAATTTTGGTGCTCGTTGGCGCATTTTACTACATCTGGAATTCGCTCGCGCACAACGACAAGCTCGATTGGCAGCAATTTCTGGAGAAATTCGAAAGTTGGACTTGGCCTTCGATTTTGCTGATTCTGGTTTTGTCGTTTTTAAACCGATTTCTGGAAATCGTTAAATGGCAGAGTTTAGCTGGTACGATTCGTGAAATTTCTTTACCCGAAGCCACAAAACAAGTGCTCGCAGCCTTGACCGCCGGACTTTTCACGCCAAACGGAATTGGCGAATACGCGGCCAAAACCTTGTATTTCGAGAAGTCGTCGGCTAAAAAAATCGTGTTCCTGAACCTGGTTTGCAACGGCATACAAATGATCTTGAGCGTACTTTTTGGCGTGTTCGGACTTTTGTATTTCAACGTCTATTTTCACGTAATCACGGCTCAATCGGTTTTGTTCATTTTTGGGATTGTCTGTTTCGTACTTCTCGCCTCTTTTTTCTTCCGGAAGTTCACCATCAAAGGTTTCTCGATCGAAAAACTTGTCCATAAGATCAATTCGCTTCCGAAAAAAATCCATGCGAAAAACACGCTTCTGGCCATTTGCCGCTATCTCGTTTTTTCGCACCAATATTTCGTTCTGTTCAGGATGTTCGACGTCGATTTGCCTTATCCGATACTTATGGCGGCGATTACGAGCACGTATTTTCTGGCTTCATCTTTACCGACGTTCCAATTTCTGGACTTTGCCGTGAAAGGCGGCGTCGCAGTTTATTTCTTCGGCCTTTTGGGCGTGAACGAATGGATTACGGTTTTCATTTCGACGCTCATGTGGTTTTTAAACGTAGTTTTGCCAGTGAGCATCGGCAGTTATTATGTCGTGAAATTCAAGTCGAGATGGTCGCATTAGCCCTACTTTTTGCCGTTTATTTATTGATTTATGGCGGATTCATTTTATATCTGTTTTCGGGTTTTGGAAAGGTGAAACGCTTTGCCCGGACGAATTCTGATCCCAAAACGACTTTCTCGGTCATAATCCCATTCCGGACTGAGGAAAAAAATCTGCCTACTTTACTCGCATCTTTCGAGAAACTCGATTATCCGAAAGACCTTTTCGAGCTGATTTTCATCAACGACGCTTCGGAAGATTTTTCAGAAAATGTCGTCAACAAATGGCGTTTGGCCAACGGAAGTTTCGCCACGACCATGATCGACAACATCCGCATTTCGGGTTCGCCCAAAAAAGATGCGATCTCGCGCGCCATTCCAATCGTGAAAGGCGATTTCGCGATCACGACCGACGCCGACTGCGAAGTGCCTCAAAACTGGCTTTCGGTTTTTAACGATTTTATTCTGGAAACGAATTCGGAAATGATTGCCGCGCCCGTGATTTACGTGGGCAAAAAGTCTTTTCTGCACCATTTCCAAAGGCTCGACTTTTTGAGTCTGCAAGGCGTTACCGTGGGAAGTTTCGGGCTTAAGAAACCTTTTATGTGCAACGGGGCGAACTTTGCCTACAGCAAGAAATTGTTCCAGGAAATTGGCGGTTTCAACGACGTGGACAAACTTGCGAGCGGAGACGATGTTTTCCTTTTACAGAAAGCCGTCAAACGATTCCCTGAGAAAGTCGCTTACCTGAAATCTGCGGAAGCGATCGTGAAAACGCAGCCCGCGAAATCGTGGGTCGAATTGCTCAATCAGCGCGTGCGTTGGGCTTCGAAGGCAAAAGCTTACGAAGACGAATTTGCCGACAATCTGGCGTTGACGACTTTTTTGGCGAATCTTTTCCTGGTGATTTCCCTCGTTTTGACTGTGATTGGTTGTCTGGATTGGAAAGTGCTTTTGGGCTTGTTCTCGCTCAAATTGGCTTTCGATTGGATCATGCTTTCGCGCGCCAACGGTTTCTTTGGGCAATCGAAGTTTGTTTTGCCGATTTTTTCTTCTCTCGTCTATCCGATTTTTGTCGTTTTGGTTTGCTTTTGGGCCATTTTCGGGAAATTTACCTGGAAAGGCCGAAAGTTCTGACTTCGCTTTTGGATTTGAACAGAAAGTCGGTTTATAGTTTTTTTTGAACAATTAAGATAGTTAAGACAAGTTAAGGCGCGGCTCACGCCGCTTTTTTTTTCGCTGCGCTGGCTTACTTCGCTCGCTGCGCATCGCCACCCAAAAACAAAATCCCAAAAAATGGAACAACCCCTAAAAGACGGCGATTTCTGCGAAGTCATCGGCGGTACACACAAAGGAAAATCGGGAAAAGTCAGTGACCTCAACATTAGTAAAACCGGGCACCTCACGATAACCGTTAAACAAGAAAACGGTGTAAAATTCAAGACTTTGGGCAAGAATGTCAAGGTCGTGAAGTCTTAACGACAAATCACTTCTTCACATCCAAAACCACCGGCAAAACAAACTGCGTTTTCACCGGAATATCGCGTTTCAACGCAGGTTTCACTTTCGGGAAATCGGCCAATCTGGCTTGAAGAATGCTGTCGATCACGGCTTTTCCGTACACCAAAGTATCGGTTAGTTTTGGCTCGAACGACACGTGCGAATCGGGAAAAATCGTGACTTTCACTTCTATCGTATCAAGATCCGGATAGTTCACGTCGACCGTGTCGGCATTGAGTTTTTCCTGGATCGTGCTGGCCAGAAAGTCCATAAAACATTGGCGTTGCTGGTCTTTTCCTGTAATCGAGTCACAGCTTTCTACAGACGGAAACTGATCGACTTCTTTCCAGTTTATCGCCTCGAGTTCCTTGTCTAGCAACTTGTCTTTGTCTGGCACTTGCTTGTCGAAATGCTGGCACGAAACCGCGAGCGACGACGCGATCAGGATCAGCGCCAATTTTTGGTTAAGGGTTTGCAGTCGGCTCAATTTGTGCAGTATCTTTAAGGAATTGTCTCAAAAATAGTAAAATTTAATTTC
>JBCNQO010000187.1:0-4898 GCA_039592825.1 Flavobacterium sp. | reverse complement strand
AATTCCTTTATAAGAGATTCCGTAACCTTCGTCGTAACGATCTGGAATATATGTGGCAATGTTTGGATAATGTGATGGACAGTACGGGAAAACCGCCTGAGAAGAGTGATTTTTTGGTTTTCGGATATTACCAGCGCGACAAGCGTACCAATGAGACCATCGTCTATTCGAACAGCGTCCTTTCGGAAGATTACAACCTTTCGGCGTTCTTTGATAAGTTGCCAGACAGCACCAGGATCAAGAATTTTACGGCAAAACGCACCACAGAAGTCTTTACCAACAAAGGTTTGGACGTGGCGGGAGTAAACGGCAAACTTACGCCAGACATCAAGATCGAGAGATCGGGAAGTGACGATGCGTTAGACAATGCCCAATTCGAGATGTATTTCAAGGACATTGCGGCCGTTCAACCTTTGCAGCAGCGCGTTTCTAAAGAGGAATTGCAGAAAATGCTCTCTAAGGAACTCGATCAGTTAGGGGTAAAAACGCCTTTTGAGTTCGCGGTTTACAGCAACGGATTGGCCACAAAAATCAAGTCAGACCGTTTCGCTTACGACAAATATACTTCGTACTCGATCCCGATTTTCACCAACGACGGGAACATGAACAATTATCAGTTGTTGGTCAGTTTTCCGCAAAAGAAGAAGTTCCTTTTTTCGGAATTGTTGGGGATCACCGTTTTGTCGATCGTATTTACACTGATCATCATCATCGCTTATTCGAGTGCCTTGAACCAGTTGATCAAACAGCGTCAGATATCAGAAATCAAGACCGATTTCATCAACAACATGACGCACGAGTTCAAGACGCCTATCGCGACCATCAATTTGGCTTTGGATGCGATCAAGAATCCGAAAGTCATCGGGAACGAGGAAATGACCAAGCGTTACCTGCAGATGATCCGAGATGAGAATAAACGAATGCATGCTCAGGTTGAGAACGTACTCCGGATATCCAAACTCGAGAAAAAAGAGCTTGATATCACCAAAGAGGCCAACGATCTGCACGAGATTCTCGAAGAAGCGATAGAGCACGTGAGCCTTATCGTAGAAGACAGACAAGGTTCGATCACGACGCATTTCAATGCCAAGAGAACCGACGTATTGGTGAACGACGTGCACTTTACCAACGTTTTGGTGAATGTTCTGGACAACGCAATTAAATATACGCCGGGAATTCCCGAGATCGACGTGAAGACAGAAAACGTGAAAGATTTCGTCATCATCAGGATCAAAGACAACGGCATCGGGATGAGCAAAGTGGCCCAAAAGAGAATTTTCGAGAAATTCTACCGCGAGCACACCGGCGACATCCACAACGTAAAAGGCCACGGATTAGGTCTGGCTTACGTGAAAAGAATCGTCGACGACCACAACGGTCAGATATTTGTTGAAAGTGAAAAAGGCAAGGGTAGCACCTTCATAATCAAGATACCACTAATAAACTAAGCGACAGCTATGGAAACGGAAAATAAAAAGATACTCCTGGTTGAAGACGACCAGAACTTTGGGGCGATCCTCAAAGACTACCTTACACTAAACGATTTCGATGTAACCCTGGCAAAAAACGGCATGGAAGGTTTCGAGAAATTCAAGAAAGATACTTACGACCTTTGCATCCTTGACGTTATGATGCCGTACAAAGACGGTTATACGTTGGCCAAAGAGATCCGCGAGAAGAACAAAGACGTGCCAATCATTTTCCTCACGGCCAAGTCCATGAAAGAAGATGTGCTAAAAGGCTACAAAGTAGGAGCAGACGACTATCTCAACAAGCCGTTCGACTCCGAAGTGCTTCTCATGAAGATCAAAGCGATCATGCAAAGAAAGTCGGCCGACACCAAGAACGACAACGTGAAGTTCGAGTTCACGATCGGCAATTTCCACCTGAATTCAAAGTTGCGTTTCCTTACCTACAAAGATGAGGAACCAATCAAATTGTCTCCAAAAGAGAACGAACTTTTGAAACTATTGGTGTTGCACGAAAACGATCTTATGCCACGCGAATTGGCGCTCACCAAGATCTGGAGAGATGACAACTACTTTACCTCGCGAAGCATGGACGTATACATCGCCAAGCTAAGAAAGTACCTCAAGCGTGACGAAGATGTAGAAATCCTCAACATCCACGGAGAAGGTTTCAGGCTCGTCGTCAAGAACGGAGCAGAGAAATAAAATAGGAGATCCTCGGTTTAGGCCGGGGATTTTTTTTTGGAGTGCCCGGAGTTCAAGGTTCCTGAGATCCTGAGTTTTTGCGCCTTGCACCTTTTTTTAGAAGCTAATCCCGCTGACCCGCTTTTAGCTTTCTTGCCAAACGCGGCTTTTGCAAGGCTTGCCACGAGCTTCCTTTGGTCGCTGTGGCAAACCAGCAAAACCACGCGCTTGCCTGCAAAAGGCTAACCGCTTGTCCCGAAGCTTCGGGAGGGCTAGGCTGTGGAATTTTCGTTTTTTAGGAAATTTGTTGTATCGGGAAGTCTGTGACTTCGCGAGCAGTGTGACGGAGTCTGTGACTCCGAAAAAAGCGAAGCGCCTTAACTCCCTTAACTATCTTAATGGTTCAAAAATAGAGAGTAGCGAGTAATCGGCGCAAGATAAAACAATTTAGAGAGTTAAGTTTGCATCAATAAGGCAACTGCCACTTTCTCTATTGCGCTGAAAATCAATAGAAAGCTAGCTAGACCAATCTTAATGAACTTAATGCCCTTAATGGTTCAAAAAGAAAACCTAAACGCTAACCCGAAGCCCAAAACAAGCCTTCCCATCCTTAACAATCCCAAAAGTAAGAGCGTCCGGATCACTCAAAATCTGAACGTCGTCACCCAAAACCAACTCCTTCATAAAATTCATGTCGATGGCCTTGACCTTATTTCGCATCAGCAAATTGGCGTCAAAATAATCCAGGCACCACTCTAGGTATTTCACGTTATTGGCGTGGTTCACGATATCCAGATCCGAAAGCAAAACCTCGTGGTTTGCCACGTTTTCAGAAAGAGTAGAAAGATCGATTTTTGAAGTACGTTCCTGAGTAGAAAACCTTTCGCCGAACTTCTCGAAATGCTCGTGTTCCAAAGCCAAAGCCTCCGGACGGCGCGAACTCGTATTGAAAACCGCCCAGAAAGTCTCGCAACCCACAATTTTGCGGTCGCCCAGATAAAGTTCCAAAGCACGAACCGAACGCGAATTCTCGAGATTTACGATCCAGGTTTTCACCGTCACGACATCTTTCCATTTGGGCAATTCCAGAACTTCCACGCGCATGCGGCTCAAAACCCAGGCTTGGTCGTGCGCCTGCATATCGCTAAAGGCGATTCCACCCATTTCGGCGTGGTCGCCCGCGGTGAGCTGTAAAATGTTGCACAAATCGGTCAGCCGCAAAAAGCCGCTGGGCAAACATTGCGTAAAATCAATTTTGGTTTCCTTTTCGAAAACAGAGGTGAAATTTTGGGCTATTGGCATTATCTTATGACTATTCCCACACCAAGCTGAACCGAATTGGCCTTTGAGTAATACTCGTGCAAATCGCTGGCCGTGTTCACATCTATGTTCGAGCGGACGTAGTGGGCCGTCAAAAATAAGGATAAATGATTTAAAACCGCCCAATCTGCCGTAACTCCTGCGCGATAATCCACAGCCTCTTGGCTTCCGAAACGCGTGCTGGCGGTTTTTAGGTAAAGGTTAGAGAAACCTATGCCAATGCTGGGTTTGATACAAACTTTCGCTTCCGATCCGAATCCATACGAAATCTCGGTAAAATACGATTGGTAAGTCGATTGGTTCACCTCTCGCGCAATCCTCGAATGGTCTTTTACATTGTAGACAACTCTTTCAAAGCCAAGGTTCAATCGAAGCCTTTTATACCGCAACGGACTCAGGTTCGCCCCAAAACCGTAGGCAACGTCGTAAGCTTTCGCAAACTGCTGGTCGCCGAAATGTATCGGGTGAACGTAATAAAAGCGACCTTGCGGAATTCCCGAAAATGTCCGTGTCGTACGCACATCTTCCTGAGGCTTTCCCCATTCCGGCTCGTCGTCCTGAGCGTTGGCTATTGCAAAACATCCAAAAACCAATAAACATGTAAACCAATTTTTCATATCAATATTCTTGGGTGAATTGGACATTTTCTGCATCGATCTGGATTTGAGAAACGTGTTCCGTCTCGATATCACTCATGTTTCGGGTCGTGTAGTGCAGCATCACGATCTGGTTCGGATAAACCCTTGCAAAATTTACGGGTTCGGGATTGGCCGACAAATCGACATTATAAGTCCCTATTTCTCCGTCGAGATATGCGCTAACCAGTTCATTCGGCCCGGTCGGTACATAATCTATCGAAAGCGACACGGTTTCTTCGGATCGGTCCAGACGCGTATTGAGGTTCATCGTATAATTCTCGCGGAAGTTCCAATTCGAAATGTTGTAGAATCGCGCCATTTCGAAATCGGGCACAGGACTTTCCAGTCTAAGATCGTACTCCGGATCGTTTTCGGCCATAGGAAAAACGAGTATAAGATTGCCATTGGCGTCGGTCTTCCCAGACGAAATCACGTCCGAAGTATACGAATTCGATACGCGCAGCAAAGCCTTCACTCCAGAAAGCGGATTTCCCTCTTTGTCGGTAACGTGGGTTTTGATCACATAACGCGTCTCAGGATCGTAGCTGATGTCGCAAGAAGTCATAGCCGAAGCCACGACCAAAGCCAGCAGGAGCATTTTTGTCTTTTTCATTTTCGTGATTGTTATCGTGTTTATCGCCGGCGTTGTCCCGAGCGTCGTTTCAGCGTTTTTTTCATGCGTTTTTCCTTTCTCAATTCGTCAAAAAGGATTTTCACCCCGACGCGAACCTGCAAAATGTTGGCATCCGAATAAAAATCGACGAGTTCGGGAACGGTTTTTACGTCG
>JBCNQO010000186.1:0-4910 GCA_039592825.1 Flavobacterium sp. | reverse complement strand
TGGAAAGCCGAAAAACCTGTTTTTGATCAAGCCCCGAAATGGGCAACATCGGTCGCTCCCGATTTCAAGAACCATATTTGGGCACCCGACATTTCTTACCGCAACGGACAATACTATCTATTCTACTCAGTTTCGTCTTTCGCCAAGAACACTTCGGCTATCGGTTTGGCTACCAATAAGTCGTTAAATCCGTCAGATAAAGACTTTAAATGGACCGATAATGGAATAATCGTGCAATCTGTTCCGAATCGCGATTTGTGGAATGCGATCGATCCGAACCTGATTACCGATGAAAAAGGAAATTCCTGGCTCGCATTCGGTTCCTTTTGGGACGGACTCAAATTGGTGAAACTCGCGCCAGACCTGAAATCTGTAGCCAGACCTGAAGAATGGCACACAATTGCCAGAAGAGAACGCGATTTCAAGCTCGAAGACAAAGATCCAGGAAATGCGGCACTCGAAGCGCCATTTATCTTCCGAAAAGGTGACTATTATTACCTTTTTCTGTCATGGGATTATTGCTGCCGAGGCGAAAATTCCACCTACAAAGTTGTAGTGGGACGTTCGAAAGAAGTCACAGGTCCATATCTCGACGCCGACGGGAAATCGCTGTTCCAAGGCGGCGGCACTTTGGTGATCGAAGGCAACAAGAATTGGGCAGGCGTTGGCCACAACAGCACTTACAATTTCAATTCAAAAGATTACCTGGTTTTCCATGCTTACGATTCAAAGGACAAAGGGAAACCCAAACTAAAAATAAAACAACTGCGATGGGAAAACGGTTGGCCGAAAGTCGACCCGATGGATTAGTCTGCCTAAATTGCCGACACCGAATCTGCCTCATCACTTAAATACAACGACATGATTACGAATTATCTCAAAATCGGAGCCGTCGCTCTTTCACTTACTTTCTTCTGTTCGCAGAATGATAAGGGAGTAAAAAATGCAATTAGCGACCCCAATGGCACTTATCCGATACAATCTGTTCCTATTGCCGACGTAAAAGTGACCGATGCTTTCTGGCTTCCGATCATCAAACGCGTTCAGGAAAAAACCATCTATTACGGCATAAAGAAATGCGCAGATGAAGGCCGTTTCGAGAACTTTTTGATCGCCGGCGGAAAGATGAAAGGCGAGGTGAGAGGCCAAATGCCGTTCGACGATACCGATGTTTACAAGATTGTCGAGGGCGCGTCGAATTCGCTGATTTCGTCACCGAATCCAAAACTCGAAAAAACACTGGATTCCATCGTTGACATCATCAAAGTCGGTCAGGAAAAAGACGGCTATCTTACAACCTGGCGCACGATCAATCCGGCCAAACCGCCAGCCGATTGGGTAAAAGTAGACAAAGGCGTGCGTTGGGAATTCATGTTCATGAGCCACGAAGATTACAACGCCGGCCATTTATATGAAGCCGCCGCGACGCATTTTTGGGCAACCGGAAAGCGCAACTTTCTAGACATCGCACTCAAGAACGCCGACCTTTTCGTAAAGACTTTCGGGGACGAACCGGGCAAATTGCAACGCGTTCCCGGCCATCAGATAATCGAAACGGGATTGATCAAATTGTACCAGATAACCGGCAAAAAGGACTATCTGAAATTGGCCAAATACTTTCTGGACAACCGCGGAAACGCCAAATCGCACGAGCTTTACGGCGAATATTCCCAGGATCACATTCCGGTAATTCAACAAGATGAAGCCGTTGGACACGCGGTTCGCGCCACATATATGTATGCGGGAATGGCCGATATCGCAGCAATTTATGAGGATAAGGATTACAGAAATGCCGTCGACAAGATTTGGGACAATATGGTCACCAAGAAAATGTACATCACGGGAGGTATCGGTGCCAAGCACGAAGGCGAGGCTTTTGGTGCGAATTACGAACTTCCGAACCTTACGGCCTACAACGAAACTTGCGCGTCGATTGGCGATGTTTACTGGAACGAGCGCATGTTTAACCTTACCGGAAACGTGAAATATTACGACATCGTCGAGCGCACGATGTTCAACGGATTGATCTCTGGAATGTCGCTCGCCGGCACCGAATTCTTCTATCCGAACGCTTTGGAATCCGATGGCGTTTACAAATCGAACCGCGGTTCTTGCACGCGTCAGGGTTGGTTCGATTGCTCTTGTTGCCCTACGAATCTCATCCGATTTATTCCGGCGATTCCGGGATTGATTTATGCCAAACAGAAAGACGCTTTGTTTGTGAATCTGTATATGTCCAACACTGCGACTGTGGAAATAAACGGTCAAAAAGTGGCACTTACACAACAAACGGATTATCCCTGGAACGGAAAAGTGAATGTGGGCGTAAGTCCCGAGAAAGAAGGGAAATTTACCGTGAAGCTCAGAATTCCGGGTTGGGCGCGCAACGAAGTTTTACCGTCAGATTTATACGCTTATACTTCCAAATCGGGTGCTAAACCGCAGTTGAAGATCAACGGTAAATCGGAAAACGCCAAAATCGAGAACGGTTATTTCGTGGTGAACAGGAATTGGAAAAAAGGCGACAAGATCGAACTCAATTTCCCGATGGAAGTAAGAAAAGTGCAAGCCAACAGTCAGGTTTTGGAAGACAAGGGAAAACTTGCCCTAGAATATGGCCCTATCGTTTATGCTTTCGAGCAGGTCGATAATGCGAAGAATTTTGACGCTTTGGCGATTTCCGATAATTCGAGATTCAGTATCAAAAAACGCCCGGATCTTTTGCTTGGCGTGCAGACTTTGGAGATGAAAAACGGGAACGAGAATTTTACCGCGATTCCTTATTACGCCTGGTCAAACCGCGGAGTCGGCAAGATGAAAGTCTGGTTGCCGAAGAAATAAATACCGCTAGAATTAGCAAACTGACGCCCTCAAAGTGATGTAAAGTTTAAACCGCGAATTCACGAATTTGATTTTCGGTTAGGAGCTAAAACTCGTGAATTCGCGGTTTAAACTATTGAAAAAAATAATTTGCAACAAAAACCAAAATGAACAACCTAAAAAAGTCACTACTCCTAACGCTTGCGGCCACTGCGATCGCCCAGGCACAAAACAAATACGAGCTCGATTTCAAGGATACGGGCATCAAAATCCAACCCACGATGTACGGGATTTTCTTCGAAGACATCAACTTCGGGGCCGATGGCGGTTTGTATGCCGAACTCATCAAAAACCGATCATTCGAATTCGAAGAACCGTTAATGGGCTGGCTTCAGCCGAATTCTGACAGGCACAAACTCAACGAGAATTCGGGTTATGCGACCGTGATCGAATCGGGCGGAAAGGCCAATAAGTCGATTTGCCGCGTTCAGGTCAAGGACGACAAAGGTTACGTCCTGATCAACGAAGGTTTCAAAGGAATCGGCGTAAAATCTGGGGAAACGTACGATCTGTCGATTATGGCGCAGAACGTTTCCGGAAACATTTCGCGTATTATCTTCCAATTTGTGGATGCTAACGGAAAGGTTTTGGCAGAAACATCGATTAATCCGACGGCAAAAGACTGGAAGAAATACACGGCCAATCTGAAACCGACTGCCACCGAGGCCAAAGCCAAACTCAAGATGACTTTTGAGGGCAAAGGCGTGGTGAATATCGATATGGTTTCTGTGTTTCCGAAAGATACCTGGAAAGGCCGTCCGGGCGGAATGCGAAAGGATCTGGTTCAGAAGCTTTACGATCTGAACCCAGGATTTCTGCGCTTTCCCGGCGGATGTATCGTTGAGGGAAGAACGTTGGCGCAACGCTATCAGTGGAAAAAATCGATCGGAAAACCAGAAGATCGCGAGTTTCTGATCAACCGTTGGAATACCGAATTCGCGCATCGTCCGGCGCCCGATTATTTCCAGTCATTCGGGCTCGGATTTTTTGAATATTTCCAGTTGGCCGAAGACATCGGAGCCACGCCGCTACCGATTTTGAGCTGCGGAATGGCGTGCCAGTTCAACACGGCCGAATTGGTTCCAATGGATGAACTCGATCCTTACATTCAGGATGCACTCGACCTGATCGAATTCGCGAACGGCGACACGTCAACGGCTTGGGGAAAAGTGCGTGCCGAAATGGGACATCCGAAACCGTTCGATCTGAAATTCATCGGAGTCGGAAATGAGCAATGGGGACAAGATTACATCGACCGCTACAAGGTTTTCGAGAAAGCGATCCACGCGAAGTATCCGAAAATCCAGATCGTTTCGGGTTCCGGGCCTTTCCCTACGGGCGATTATTTTGATTTCGGATGGAAACAACTCAAGGAATTGAACGCCCAGATCGTGGACGAACATTACTACAATTCGCCTCAATGGTTCAAGGAAAACGCGAACCGTTACGACAAATACGACCGTCGCGGGCCAAAGGTTTTTGCGGGTGAATATGCCGCCCAATCGAAGGCGATCGCGTCTCCGGAAAATCACAACAATTGGGATTGTGCATTGGCCGAAGCCGCATTCATGACGGGATTGGAGCGAAATGCCGATGTCGTGAACATGACTTCTTACGCGCCACTTTTCGCCCACGCCGAAGGTTGGCAATGGACGCCCGATTTGATCTGGTTCAACAATCTTGAATCTTACGCGACACCTAACTATTACGTGCAACAATTGTACGGACAGAACGCGGGAACCGATTTGGTCAAGATCACCGAAAAAGGACAGCCGATTACCGGGAAGAATAATATGTATGCAACTTCCGTTATCGACGCTAATACGAAGGAAGTCATCGTAAAAGTTGTTAATACTGGAAGTAAGGCGCAAAAAACCGACATTAGCCTGAAAGGAAAAAAGGTCGCTTCGAAAGGTGCAATGACTGTTTTGTCGAGCAGCGATCTGACGTCGGAAAACAACTTCCAAAAAGAGAACATTACTCCTAAAACAAGTGAATTTACTACCAAAAACAGCGCTATTAGTGTAGAT
>JBCNQO010000185.1:0-4934 GCA_039592825.1 Flavobacterium sp. | reverse complement strand
CTTTCCTGCGAGCGCGCAATCGTAATCGTAGTTTCCATATTCAAATTTATCGGTCACAAAGAGACACAAATAAACGAAGAGGTTTCTTACACGATTTTACGTGAAAGTTATCTGATGTTTAGATTTGATGTGGCGTGAAGCCTTTGCTGGCGCGGGATTGTTACAGTCTGATGTAAGCCGAACTTCCGTTGTTTCCGTTGAAAATCAGGTTGAAAGCGCCCGAAACCAAAGCACCAACCATATCAGAAGCGCCATTCGGGTTGAAAGAATCGATTTTCACGCTTTTGTACATATTGTCGATTTGCAATCTCGGATTGGCCGAACCCGAACCCAAATATCCGTTTAGGGTTGGATTGTAAGTGTAAAAAATCGGTTTGGGTTTTGAGGAAAGATTCGGATCTATCGCAAAATTCGATTGGCCGAAATAGTTCGTCTTGCCAAAAATAGGCGGCGGATTGAACGTTACGGTTGCTTTCTGATTTTGGGCAAAGGCCGACGTAGCCAGTAAAAGCGTGAAGATGAGTGATTTCATGACCGATGATTGAGTCCTAAAGATAAGAATTTTCTTCTTTCGGATAACTTTTCGAATTCGGCGCTGATTGTAATATCTTTGGAAAACAACAAATTCGCCATGATTGCAAGCATAAGTCACGACGGCAAAACGTTTCAGGTCGATTTGGCAAAGCCGATTGACATCTCGATTCCATTGTCTGATTCCAACGAAAATCCGATCGCGTGGTACATTGACAAACCTAAAATTGACCCCGTCGTTTTTGGCGATTGGATCGGAAAAGTATCCGAAGGAAAATCCTCTACGAATTTCAACAACATTTTCTTCAACCCACACGGACACGGCACTCACACCGAATGTCTGGGACACATTACTCGTGACTTTTACAGTGTCAACCAAAGCCTGAAAACGTTCTTTTTCACGACCGAAATCGTGTCGGTCACGCCAGAAAGTGAAGCCGAAGATTTTGTGATCCGAAAGGAAAGCATCGAAAAAGCGTTGAACGGAAAAACGCCCGAAGCCATCGTAATTCGTACAGTTCCGAACGACAAAGACAAGCTTTCAAGAAAATATTCCAACACGAATTGGCCGTATTTGCTTGAAGAAGCAGCTCTGTTCCTGAAAGAAATCGGCACCAAACACTTGCTGATCGACTTGCCAAGCGTTGACAAAGAACACGACGAAGGCAAATTGTTGGCGCACAAAGCGTTCTGGAATGTGTCCGACATAAACGATTTGAACCAAGACGCAAGACTTGATTGCACAATAACCGAAATGATTTATGTTCCCGATGAAATCCCAGACGGAAGTTATCTGTTGAATTTGCAGATCGCTTCTTTTGAGAACGATGCGAGTCCGTCGAAACCGATTCTTTACAGGATTTCCTGATTGCCAGATCTTCAGATTCCGTGCAAAATCTTTCAATCTTTTAATCCTTAAATCATTCAATCAAAAACAAAATGAACATCCAACAATTCTACGATTTCTGCCTCGCCAAAAAAGGCGTTCAAGAAACTTTTCCGTTTGACGAAGACACTTTGGTGCTAAAAGTTGGCGGCAAAATGTTCGCGCTTTCGTCTTTGAGCGAATGGGAAAACGGGCGTCCGGGCGTGAATTTGAAGTGCGATCCCGAGCGTTCCCAGGAATTGAGAGCCGAGTACGACGACATCAATCCGGGTTATCACATGAGCAAATTGCATTGGAACACGGTTTCGATCAATGGCGATGTGCCCGATAAATTGCTCAAGGAACTCATCAACCATTCTTATGACCTCGTTTTTGCGAGTTTAACTAAAAAATTACAAAAGGAAATTTCAGAATCAGCCGATTAGATTATTTTTGCAACGTTCGGACGCTACGATGATTTTCCGAGCCAAAACGTGGCAAAATAATTGCGATGGCGTTTCAACAAAACCTCGAAAACCTAAGATGAAAGAACAGATAAAGTCGTTTTTGAACGAAGAACAAGACCCGAAAGCCGTAGAGAAAATCACGTCGAAACTCAATGATCTGCTTATGAGAAATGAGGAAATCGGCTACATTGGCGTGCAGAAAAAGCCCGTGACCGTTTTTCCGGACAGTATCGTTTTGACCAACAAACGCATCATTATGTGCAAGCCGAAAAACCTCGGTTTGTCTATGGATTTTACCGATTATTCGTGGGAAGACGTTTCGGGAACTTTCGTAAAAGAGAACATTCTGGGTTCGGAATTCTCTTTCTCGACCAAAACCGACATCCAGGTTTCTATCGACTACATCCCAAAAACGCAGGCTCGTAAAATCTACACTTTCGCCAAAGAACAACTGGAATTGCTAAAAGAAGGAAACGCTCCACAACAATCGCCAACCCAGCCTTTCGCTCAAGCCGAACCGATTGCCGCAGCTCCAATTGCAGAAGAACCGGTTTTGCAGATCGAAGAACCAGAAGTAGAAGAGATCGAAGCAGAAGAAGTCACGAATTTTGCGGAATTGATACCGGCCGCGCCACAAATCGCGAACGAAGCGCCACAAGTCGAGGAAACTCCGGCAGCGAAATCTGGAGAGAAAACGTTGAGCGAACTTTCCAAAGACGAATTGTTCGAAAAACTCCAGAACTACAAACGTTTACTAGACAACGGACTGATTTTGCAGGGCGAATACGACAATCTCAAAAAAGAGATTTTGCCGTTTTTGTAAAATCACTACGATACATTTTGGAAAGGATAGGCGAAAGTCTGTCCTTTTTTTGTGCTAGAAAGTTCCGACTAGTCCAACGGTATTTTTCGTAAAATTCAAATTCCACGAAATTTTCTTTTTGGCCAGATAAGGATCGTAGTTGCGCTCGCGGTTCATGTATTTGTCGATACTTTCTACGGTAAGCACGCTAATGATTACGCCAACGCCAATGTCTGATGCCCAATGCGCGCCGTCCCACATTCTTGAAACGGGAGTGATCATTCCCAAAGCCCAGATTCCGGTTTTTACCCACGGATTCTCGAATTGCTTCGAAATCGCGTAAGCTGTCGTGAACGAAAGAATCGTATGCCCAGACGGGAAAGAGTGCATTCCGGGCTCGGGAGAAAAAGGCTTGAATGAGGCCGAACCTTTTCCGGTTCCAGGCCTGGCGCGACCCACGGCGTTTTTCAGAAAAGTCTGAATCAATCCGCCCGCGGTAGCCGAACTGACTAGCAAAACGCCCGTTTTCCTAACTTTTTTATTGCGCGTTAACAGCCCAAAGGCGTAGATTCCGGTGGTGATTCCGTAGTTGTAAAGAGGTTTTCCGAAATAGAACGCACCTTCTTTCAACGCTCCCGGAGCTTGTTTTCCCTGATCCAGAAAGTATTCGCCTATTTCCTCGTCTCCAAGCCAAAGCATAGCCGTAGACGCGGTAAGGCAACCCGCGGTGACCCAATCTTCCTTTCCCCATTTTCCAGGCGCGGCGTAGGTGTGAAGCACACTTTTGTAAACCGTGGCGCCGTCGTATTTAAGGTCGTCCCAAATCGAGGCGTGATAAGGATTCGGCAAACTGTCTACTGAGGCAACGACAATCGTGTCTTGCGCAAAAGCGCCAAAAGTACACAAAAGCGTGAGGACGAGTAACTTCAAACGATGATTCATGGCAGGTTGTTAAGCCCTAAAAATAGAAAATTTCTTAAAGCGGAATTGGGGTTCCGCCTTAAGAAATACTATGTCGTTTTCGTGAATTTACAGCGTCTGTTTCTGCTTCTCGATAAAGCGTTCCGACTGCAGTTCCATAAGCGTTTTCACGCCCATACGCTGACGGTTGAAAATCTCGCGGTCGTCGGCAATATCGCCATAAACCTTTTCGCTCATTCCGTTTGTGGTTTTCAGCAACAGTTCGCGCTGGTAAACATCTTGGGAAATCGTGGTTTTCAAGGCCGTTTCCAAATCCTGTAGTTTGAAATCGTATTCACCTTTCGGAGACAGAAGTTTCGCGATGATAGGTGAAGTCTCGATGGCCAAAAACAGCAACATGATAAAGAACGAAGGCAGCCAAGGCAGTGAGTTCAAGGCGTTGATTCTGGCCATAAGCCCGTCAAAGCCATCAATCACAGGTTGCGTTTCGGATACTTTCTTGTCAAGATCGGCCTGCAACTTTTTGTTCTGGGTTTCCAGATCGAGAATTTTGGCGTCGTTCTGTTTCTTCAAAGTCTCGAATTCGGTTCTGGCCAAATCGTGCTTGGCGATCTTTTCCTTGTAAACCGGACCTTTCCCGAGCTTCATCGTACCTTTCGTGCCTTCTGCCTCAGAAATATAAGTCGCATACAAAGCATTCACTTCTTTCTCCTTTTTAGCCGTTTCAGACTTCAAACTGTCGATCTGCGTTTTGTTCTTGTCAAGATCGGTCTGGAAATAATTCGAAACCTCTTTCTTGTTGTTCAGCGCCATCGCGTTCTTTTCCTTGAGCAAAACCGTATTGATCTCTTTCTCGAAAATCTTGATCTCAAGCGGTTTTGAAATCACGATCGCGATGATCACGGCCAAAACGATTCGCGGTGTCGCCTGAATGAACTCGGCCGAAAAACTATCGCGTTTCCTTATCGTCGAAACAATAAAACGGTCCAGATTAAAAATCAGAAGTCCCCAAATAAAGCCAAAGAAAACCGCGGCATAAAGGTTATCGAAAACCGTGTAAAGCGCGTAAGAGCCCGCGATGAAAGCCATAACGGCCGTAAAGAAAACCGTGGCGCCAATGCCCACGAACTTCGTCTGTTCGCCTTCGGAACAAGTCTCGAGCAGCTTCTTGTCGGCTCCCGAGCACGTGATGAAAAAGTCTTTTAACATGATGATTTTTTGATTATGATGATTCGCTTACAAATGTAACGCCAAAAATGCGACCATGTTATTAAAGACACAATTATTAGGATTTTAGCAGATTTCGAAAGAGTTGTTTTTTTGAAGCTTTCTCCGGCTGCCGGGCACT
>JBCNQO010000184.1:0-4934 GCA_039592825.1 Flavobacterium sp. | reverse complement strand
ATTTCCCTTTGAAACAGAAATTCGACAAACTCTTCAACCAATACCGCGACAAGAAGAATTCCCACTTCAAGAGCGTCCAATCGAACCTTGAAGGCAATCTTAAAAACCGTCTGGAAATCGTAGAGGAACTCAAAAACCTCATCAATCCGAACGAAAACATCAAGGACACGCTCAAGCATTTCAACGAACTTCGCGACCGTTGGAAAAATGCAGGGCCAATCCCAAAAGACAAATACAACCACGTCTGGAACAATTACCATTTTCACGTAGAGAACTTCTACGATTATCTGCACCTTGACCGCGACGCCCGCGATCAGGACTTCAAGCACAATCTCGAGCGCAAGCAAAAGATCATAGCACGTGCAGAGGAATTGGTAAACGAAGCCGACGTGACGAAAGCTTTCCGCGAATTGCAGGATTTGCACAGGCTCTGGAAAGAAGAAATCGGGCCGGTTTCGCGCGAACACCGCGAAGCCATCTGGAACCGTTTCAGCGAACTTACGCGCCAGATGCACGACAAGCGCGAAGCTTTGCACGAAGCCGCCAGAGGTAAGGAAACCGAGAATCTCGACAAGAAAAAAGACATCATCGCCAGAATCGATGCCGTTACTGCAGAACCGGTTTCGGCCCACAACCAATGGCAAGGCCAGATCGACAAGATCGAGGCGTTGAGAAACGAGTTTTTTGCCACCGGAAAAGTTCCGGCAGAAGTCAATGAAGAAGTTTGGGGCGCTTTTAAAACCGCCGTGAGAAACTTCAATGCGCAGAAGAACTCTTTCTACAAAGACATCAAAAAGGATCAGCAGGACAACCTCAACAAAAAGTTGGCGTTGGTCGAAAAGGCGAAATCACTTCAGGAAAGCGACGATTTTGCCGCGACGACTCCTCAAATGAAGCAAATCCAGGAAGAGTGGAAAACGATCGGGCACGTGCCAAGAAAGTATTCCGACAAGATCTGGAAAGACTTCAAGGAAGCTTGTAACCGCTATTTCGAGCGTTTGAAAGAATCGCGTTCCGAAGTGAATGGCGAAGAAGCCGAAGCGTTCGAGAACAAGAAAAACTTTATTGACGAATTGCGCTCGTTTGAAATGACGGGCGACCACAAAACCGATCTGGCTGCGATAAAAGGTCATATCGAAAAGTGGAAAACGTTCGGAAAAGTGCCTTTCAACAAGCGTCACATCGAAGGAAAATTCAACAAGATTCTCGATGCTTTGTTCGAAAAACTCAGCCTGAGCAAGAAAGAAGGCGACATGATGCGTTTCACCAACCGCGTCGAAGCCCTTGCCGGAAGCGACGATACGCGCAAACTCGACAACGAGAAGATTTTCCTGATGCGCAAGATCGAGGAAACCCAAAGCGAGATTTTCCAGCTCGAGAACAACATCCAGTTCTTTGCCAACGCCAAAAAAGACAATCCTATGGTGGCCGAAGTGCGTCGCAACATCGAACGTCACAAGGAAGAACTCGATACGTTGAAACAGAAGCTGAAGCAGTTGCGAAACATGCAGCAGTAATTTTCTACAGAATATCCTAAGAGCCAGGTTTTTGCCTGGCTTTTTTATTTACAGTAGAGTTGTCTTTTACTGATATTTTTCTTCGTTGCACAGTGAGTTTTGTGGTCATTTTTTGAACCATTAAGTTCATTAAGGCGCTTCGCTTTTGTCGGATCCGATGCTCTTGTGTTTTTTGAACCATTAAGCAGTTAAGAATAGTTAAGGCAGTTCCGAAAAATTCGCTTCCTTATTCCTAAAGGATTGAACTGCGATTAACAGTTCCAAAACCTTAATAACCTTAATGCTCTTAATGCTCTTAATGCTCTTAATGCTCTTAATGGTAAAAACGGACAAAGTCCGCCTTAACTTCTCTCAACTATCTTACTTATAAAAAGAAAATGTCCACTCCGTCCAAATCTTCCGGTAACAAAACAAAAAACTATCTTCGCGCTCCAAAAATCCAATCATGAACGAAATCCCGACAATCACCGCTATAACATCTACGCTTTCCGAAACCGATCTGGGAAAATTCGTCATTGCGCGCTACGGTTTGAGCGAGAACGCGACTTGCAAGCTTTTCCGGACCGGGATAAACCACACATACATGATTTCTGGCGAAACCGGAAAATTCGCGTTGCGCGTGTATTTCAAAAATTGGAAAACCGAACTCGAGATTTCAGAAGAACTTCGGTTGCTCGATTTACTCGACGAAAGTGGCGTCGGTGTTTCAAAGGCAATCGGTGACTTGAACGGAAATCGCATTCAAACACTAATTGCGCCCGAAGGATTGCGGTACGCCGTACTTTTCACGTTTGGCGAAGGCGACAAAGTCCGTTTTATGACAGAAGAAACCTGCTTTACGATTGGATCCGTCATGGCGAAAATGCACAATGCGACTTCGAACAAACCCTTGCAGCGCCTGACTTTTGACGAGAATTCTTTGTTGCATTCGGCGTATCAGAATATCACGGGAATTTTCGTGGAAGAACTTTCGGAAATAAACTATCTGAAGCAAAAGATCGACAAGATTTCGGAGAACTTCAACTCACAAAAATTCGGCAATTGTCCAAACGGAATCGTGCATCTCGACATCTGGTACGACAACATGAGCGTGAAAAACGACACCGAAATCACACTTTTCGACTTCGACAATTGCGGCAATGGCAAACTCGTTCTCGACGTGGCTTATTTCTGCAAACAGCTTTTTCATATTGAATTGGACAAGGAAGTTTACGAGCGAAAAGCTGCATCATTTCTGCAAGGTTATCGCTCGCAACGCGATTTGTCAACCGATGAGATTTCGTTGATTCCCGATTGTGGAACGGCGATTTTCATTTACTATCTAGGAATGCAGGCCAGCCGATTCGATTGGTCGAACATTTTCCTGTCTGAAAACTACCTCAAAATGTACGTCGGGCGCATCAAAACCTGGAATGACTATCACGAAAACAAGCTTTCGTCTCACTGATTCGCGTCGGTTGTCGCACATGACAAATATCATTTCGCAGGTGATTGAACGAGACTACTTTTGGATTCAAATCAATTGCCATGAATCCGAAACTCATCCAAAAGTATAATGTTCCCGGGCCGCGATACACGAGTTATCCGACCGTTCCTTATTGGAATACAGACGAATTTTCTGTCTCTGAATATTGCAAAACCGTAGAAAAATCGTTCGAAGCCACGAATAAATCCGACGGAATTAGCCTTTACATCCATTTGCCGTTCTGCGAAAGCATGTGCACTTTTTGCGGTTGTACCAAACGCATCACCAAAAACCATTCGGTCGAAGCGCCTTATATCGCGGCTGTTTTGAAGGAATGGCGCTTGTATTGCCAGCTTTTCCAGCAAAAACCAAATATCAAGGAATTGCACATTGGCGGTGGTACGCCTACATTTTTCTCGCCCGAACACCTTGAAGATCTCATCAACGGGATTTTTGCTCTGGCCAACAAAAGAGCCGATTGCGAAATGAGTTTTGAAGGCCATCCGAACAACACCACAAAAGAACATCTGCAAAAATTGTACGATCTGGGTTTTCGCCGCGTGAGTTTTGGCGTTCAGGATTATTCCGACAAGGTGCAAAAGGCGATCAATCGCGTACAACCATTTGCGAATGTGGCAAAAGTGACGCTTTGGGCGCGTGAAATCGGCTATGAATCGGTTGGGCACGACATTATTTTCGGACTTCCTTTCCAGACCAAAGAAGACGTGATCGACACGATTGAAAAAACGGCTTCGCTTCACCCCGATCGCCTGGCTTTTTACGGATACGCTCACACACCTTGGGTAAAAGGCGTCGGACAGCGCGGTTTCAAAGACGAAGATCTTCCTAAAGACAGCCAGAAACGCGACTTGTACGAAACCGGAAAACGCATGCTCGAACAATGTGGCTATCACGAAATCGGGATGGATCATTTCGCACTGGCCACCGACGGTTTGTTCAAGGCGATGACCGAAAACCGTCTGCACCGAAACTTTATGGGCTACACCGACAGCAAAACGCAATTGATGATCGGGCTCGGCGTTTCGGCTATTGGCGACAGTTGGCACGGTTTCGGGCAAAACTCCAAAAACCTTTCCGATTACTACCAATTGCTGGAATGGAACCAGCTTCCTATCGTGAAAGGTCATATCCTTACGGATGAAGACGTGATTGTGCGCACCCACATTCTTAACCTGATGTGCCGTTTTGAAACATCTTGGAAAAACCCCAAAATGCTGCTTCCGAACCTGCATCACGTGATTTTCTTGCTAAAGGATCTGCGAATGGATGGACTGCTCGAGATTTTCTACAACGGTATCAAGGTTTCGGAAACCGGACGCGCCTTCGTGCGGAACATCTGTATGGCTTTTGACTTGAGACTGCAACGGAAATTGCCCGCTTCTACCCTATTTTCGGCTACTGTTTAGCGTTTTTATATAGCGTTTTTTAAGCGTCAATCTTTGGGTTGGCGCTTTTTGTTTTGGGAATTGAGAGCATCTGGATTTAAAAACTTGACGGATTTCAGAATTGGATTGTGGAACTTTTTAGCTTTGACTTTTAACATTTTTTACAGATTTTCTGTAATCAACGAGCGTCCGACTTCCTTACTTTTCTAACCCTGTCAGGGTTAAAAACCCTGTCACCGTTTTATACAGTGACAGGGTCAAAATTTTTTTACTGATCTATCCCAGCAAAAGGACGAAAAAAATCACCTACAAACCGCCCCACGCCCCAAAATCAAATCCAAATCGCCAGGAGAAACAAAAGGAATTCCAAGCCCAAAACCTCGCAAGACAAAAGCAAGCCCAACGAGTGCCACGAAAATCGGGAGCACGAAGTTGATCTTAGACCGAAAAGCCGGCGTAAACATAGGTTGGGCAAAAGAGACGACGCTCATAAGTGGCACCGTTCCCAATCCGAAAACTACCATAAACAGGATTCCCGTTGGCGCG
>JBCNQO010000183.1:0-4945 GCA_039592825.1 Flavobacterium sp. | reverse complement strand
CAATTAGGTTTCGCGCGAGCATCCAACAATCAAGCCAAGAAAACAATAAACTCGATTTCAGATCCTAGCATTGGGATTTGGAATTTGGAATTTGGAATTTAGGATTTTCCTGTTTTCCCAAAAATCAACCTCATATTCCAAAACATTCACATTTCCGAAATCGTTTTCAAACGCCACATTATTATATTTGCACCGAAGTCCCAAAATCGGCTTTCCCTAAAAAATGGCAATGGAAGAGTGCATCTCGGTGTTTGACATGCTCAAAATTGGCGTCGGGCCGTCCAGTTCCCACACGCTCGGGCCTTGGCGCGCGGCAGAACGTTTCCTTTCGGAACTGCGCGAGAACGGCATTTTCGATAAGGTCGAACGCGTCAAGATCGATCTTTACGGCTCACTTTCGCTTACGGGAACCGGCCACGCCACAGACCTTGCCGTGATGTTGGGATTGTCAGGTCAAGATCCCGAATACATTCCCGTAGAGAACATTTCGGGCATCATCAAAGACATCGAAAACAAGAACGAGATCGTGCTCGGCAACGAAAAAACGATTCCGTTCTCTTTTATAATGGACATCGTCTTCAACAAGAATTTCCTGCCATTCCACGCCAACGGACTCATGTTCACGGCCTATTACGGCGATCTGCAATACGAATCGACATTCTATTCGATCGGCGGCGGATTCGTCGTCAAAGAAGACCGTCCGAATGCCAAGGCCAAGGAAATCATCAAATGCTCATTTCCGCATCCGATACAAAAAGCCGACGAGCTTCTCACCTATTGCCGCAACCTGGAAAAATCCATTTCCGAAGTCGTGTACGAGAACGAGAAATCGATGCGATCGGAAGCCGACATCGACCACGAACTCATGCGCATCTGGAACACCATGCTCGAATGCATGTACATCGGTTGCCATTCAGAAGGCATTCTTCCCGGCGGCCTCAACGTTCGCAGACGCGCTTTCGACATGCACAAAAACCTGATTGGCGACAAACCGTACGCGAATCCCGAAGAATGGCTTCAGACCATAAGAAAAACCGAGGTCAAATTCCGCTCCATCCTAAAATGGGTAAGTTGTTTCGCCTTGGCCGTAAACGAGGTAAACGCTTCGTTAGGTCGCGTCGTCACTGCGCCTACCAACGGAAGTTCGGGCGTGATTCCTGCGGTTTTGATGTATTATATGGTGATCGAAAACCATACGGCCGGAAATGACGACATCAAGAAATTCCTTATGGTCGCCGGAGAAATCGGCAGTATTTTCAAGAAAGGTTCGACGATTTCTGCCGCTATGGGCGGATGCCAGGCTGAGATCGGGGTTTCGTCGGCAATGGCCGCAGGAGCGCTTACCGAACTTTTGGGCGGCACTCCCGAACAAGTCCTTATGGCAGCCGAAATCGCAATGGAACACCATTTGGGCCTGACCTGCGACCCAATTGGCGGTTTGGTGCAGATTCCGTGCATAGAACGCAACACCATGGGCGCGATCAAAGCCATAAACGCGGCCGAACTTGCACTCGAAACCGACGCCAAAAACGCAAAAGTACCTTTGGACAAAGTAGTTGATACGATGTGGCGCACGGCTCAGGACATGAACGCGAAATATAAGGAAACCTCAGAAGGCGGATTGGCAATAGCCGTAAACATGGCCGACTGTTAAATAGCGCCAAATTCAAGCGTCCGAAAAGGTAAAATCGTAACTTAATGGTGAATTTCCGCTTGACGGGAATCCCAAAAACAAACGGATCTTTAACCCTTTTCACTCAAAAACCATGTTCCACTTCGTAGTAATATTGCTGCTCTTGCCTATCGCGAGCCAGCTAATTTTGGGCAGTTTCAGCGTTGCCCAAAAGATCGGCCTCAAATATTCGCTCATCACCCAAATCAACATCGCCCTGGCGATCGCACTTTTGATAGCGTCCCCAAAACTGCTCGACGTAGAAGCCAAGATTGAACACGTGAGAAGCATCATGCCAAGAACCACGTTCTACACACTCGAAATTTTCGTTTTCCTGGCATTTTTATCTGTGATCGGATTCCAGTTGGTTTGGCAGAAAGGACATAAAAAAAGGCTGAATCATCGGAATTGACAATTGATAATTGACAGTTGATAATTGACAATTGACAATTCACCAGCTTCGGACTCAAGCCCCGTACCTTGCGCCCTGAACCTTGAAACTTGAACCCTTAACCATTTCACAACCTTAACCTCACACCCAAAAAACACGCCCTCAGTAACTTGCTTAAAAAACCGCATGTCACTGTTTTTCAAAATATTGCCCGCATTCCTTCGCAATTGGCTGTTCAAAAGAGCTTTGCAATCTTCTTTTTTGCACTGATTTTCTGAATGGATCTTAACCGCCTCGACTTTGGCGATGACTTTCTGTGGGGCGTTTCTACGGCCGCTTTCCAGATTGAGGGCGCGCACGACAAAGACGGCAAAGGCTTGTCCATTTGGGATGTTTTCACCGAATCCAAAAGTCGGATAAAAAATGGCCAACACGCCCAAATGGCCTGTGATTTCTACAATTTTTTCGAACGGGACGTCGATCTGGTTTCCCAACTTTCCATCCCGAACTTTCGGTTCTCACTGAGCTGGCCTCGCATTTTCCCAAGCGGAATGCGTCCGGTGAACCCGAAAGGCGTTGCATTCTACGATCGGCTTATCGATCATCTGCTCGAGAAAAACATTTCGCCCTGGACGACACTTTACCATTGGGATCTACCGCACGAACTCGAGAAAAAAGGCGGTTGGACGAATCGCGATGTAGTCGACTGGTTTTCGGAATACGCTTTTTTCTGTGCCAAACATTTTGGCGACCGCGTCCAGAATTGGATGGTCATGAACGAGCCGTCGGTTTTTACGGGCGCTGGATACTTTCTCGGCATTCACGCTCCGGGCAAACGCGGGCTTCCGAACTTTCTCAAGGCAATGCACCACGCGACTCTGGCGACGGCATCGGCCGGAAAAATCCTGAAGTCGGAACTTCCTCACGCCAACATCGGAACAACTTTTTCGTGTACACATATCGAACCGAATTCCGCGAAAGCGAAAGACATCGAGGCCGCAAAACGCGTGAATACTTTGTTGAACCGATCATTCATCGAGCCAATTTTGGGAATGGGTTACCCGACCAAAGACTTGCCGGTTTTGAAAAAAATCGAGAAATATATGCAAGCGGGCGATGTTGAAAAAATGGCATTCGATTTCGATTTTATCGGACTGCAATGCTACACTCGCGAAATCGTCAAGTCGTCGGTTTTCACGCCTTACGTCTGGGCGAAACTCGTTCCCGCTATAAAACGAAATGTCGCGTTCACCGAAATGGGTTGGGAAGTTTTTCCGGAGTCGATTTACGAACTTTTGCAACAATTTGCAAAGTATCCGAATTTGCCCAAAATCATCATTACCGAAAACGGCGCGGCTTTCAAGGACGAAGTTTCAGACGAAAAAGTGTCCGATGAAAAACGCATCGACTACATCAAAAAACACCTCGAACAACTGCTTCGCGCCAAAAAAGACGGCGTGAACGTGAACGGCTATTTCGTTTGGACGCTTACCGACAATTTCGAATGGGCCGAAGGTTACCATACGAGATTTGGCTTGGTTCACGTAGATTTCGACTCCCAGAAACGCATTGTGAAAGACTCCGGGCTTTGGTACCGCAATTTCCTTATCGGATAAATTTTAGTAGATCGAAATCCCGAAATCCTTGTAAACACCGAGTTTCTCGTGACCGGGATCGAGATCTGTGACTATGGCGTCGAGTTGGGAAACGGGCGAAATATAGAACGATTCGGCTGTGTCGAGCTTGTCTAGCGTACTCAAGGCGATATTCTTGCGCGACATTTCCATCATTGTCCTTTTTACTTGCGCTTCCTCGTGGTTCACCGTCGTAAGGCCTAAAGTCGGATGAATACTGCAAACACCAAAAAAGCAAAGGTCGGCACGGAAGTTCTTGAATGCTTCGACGGTTTCGTGTCCAACGGTAGTGAATGCCGATTTCGAGAGGCGTCCGCCGGCAAAGATCACTTCGGCACGCGGATGGTCTTCGAGCACGCTCACCACAGGAAAACTCTGGGTGACAACCGTGATTTTTCGCTCGTGCGGAATGAGTTCGGCCAACACCTGAACTGATGTTCCGCCGTCGAGAAACACGACTTGTCCGTCCTGGATAAAGTTCACGGCTTTGGCCGCCACAGCTTTCTTATTGTCCATATCGTGCTTTTCACGCGCGCGGAAATGATGCGGAACCGGCGTGTGCGAAACGGCTCCACCGCGAACGGCAGACAGCAATCCTTTGTCGGACAAAGTCTTGATGTCGCGTCTGATGGTATCTTCGGACACGTGCAACAACTCGCTCAACTCGGCGTGAGACATTGTCCTGTTGCGAAGAACGTGTTCCAATAATTGACTCAATCGGCTATCTTTCATCGTTAACAAATTGCAAAACATTGCAAATTTACAAAACTAAAATTGCAAAACATTGCAAAAGTTCGTTTCTTTGCGGAAGTTTATTTAGAACGACAACTTATGAAAAAAACAATTGCCATAGACATGGACGGCGTTCTGGCCGATATAGAAGCACAGATCATCAAACTTTATGGGGAACACACGGGCGAAAAAATCACCAAGCAAGACCTTTGCGGAAAGTCCGAAGCTGACGTTCTGCCCACGGAACTTTTCAGGAAATTCATCTATTCCAAAGGCTTTTTCCGGACGCTTCCCGTAATGGACGGCGCGATCGAGGCCATTGCCGAACTGTCGAAAAACTACGAGATCTACATCGTTTCGGCCGCGATGGAATTCCCGCTTTCGCTGTCGGAAAAACGCGAATGGCTGGCCGAACATTTCCCTTCGATTTCCTGGAGAAACATCATTTTCTGCGGAGACAAAAGCATCATCAAGACCGATTACATGATAGACGACCATCCGAAAAATCTCGACTTC
>JBCNQO010000182.1:0-4964 GCA_039592825.1 Flavobacterium sp. | reverse complement strand
GCCGTCGTTCGAGGAGAGCAGCGTTACATCGCCGGACATGCTCCCCTTTGCCCCCGGAAAAGACTGTACGATCACCAATTCATGGGCGTTTTTGAGCCTATCGACTTGAAAACCGAATTTCCTATCGAGATCGCATCCAATCCCGAAATCCTGATCACCGCGATCGCACCGG
Organism: Flavobacterium sp.; assembly: GCA_039592825.1. Classification (GTDB taxonomy): domain Bacteria; phylum Bacteroidota; class Bacteroidia; order Flavobacteriales; family Flavobacteriaceae; genus Flavobacterium. The sequence goes on along the minus strand of JBCNQO010000182.1, from coordinate 4,792 downwards.
CACCAGAAGGCGTGGCCAGCGCAACGATATTGTCCTGATTCATCATGGCGCAAAATTACGATTATCGCACGGATTTTAAAGACTATCGATTTCTGCCGATTTCAGTCGCCAAAAAACTCGGGAAATCCAGTACGTCGGCACTCAGAAGTTAATATTTCACAAAAGCCCAAAACGGCTTCGCGTTCTTTCGCTAACTTTAAAGAAATGACCCAACCATGAAGAAGATTCTTTTTCCGACCGATTTTTCGCATGCGTCCAAAAACGCTTTCGTCTACGCGTTGCAACTCGCCAAGCACATCGACGCCACGATTGTCACGCTTCACGTTTATGAGATGCCGGCCGCGAATTACGTAGACGTTCCGGCTTATCTCATGGAAGTTTACGACACGGTCGAACTCGCGAATTTCGAGAATTACAAAGGACAGATTCCCGTTTTGCACGAAATCGCGTCGGCTCACGGCTGCGAAAATGTGTCGATAGAAAATGTGCTTCTGGACGGCGATCTGGTGAATTCCATCCTCGAAATGGTCAAAAAAGACAACATCGATTATGTCGTCATGGGAACCAAAGGTGCGTCGGGCGCGAAAGAGACTTTTTTGGGAACGTCCACGGCAAACGTGATGACGCGCACCAATGCTTTCGTGTTGGCCGTTCCGGACGAATCCACCTACAATCCGATAAGGAAAATCACGTTCACCACGCGTTTTCGGGAAAAGGACATGCCGGCGTTAAAGAAATTGCTGGTGTTGGCCGAAGCGTTCGATGCCAAGATCGATTGTCTGTACATCAAAACGGCAAAATCAGATCTTAAAGAAGTCGTGCTGGCCGATTGGCAATTGCTCATGAAAGACAGGAATGTCGATTTCCACATCATAGAAAACGAGTTGGTCGAGGAAAGCATTCTCGATTTCATTCATCAGAACGGCTCCGACCTTTTGGCGCTACTGAACCACAAACGCGGTTTTTTCGAGGGACTTTTCCATACGAGCCTTACCAAGAAACTCGCTTTTCATTCTGCGGTTCCGGTTTTGGCGATACATGACAATTGATAATTGACAATTGATAATTGATAATTGATAATTGAAAAATGAACGAATAACGAATAACGAATAACGAATAACGAATAACGAATAACGAATGTGATGCCTATACAAACCGTAAATCCATACAACAATAAACTTGTCAAGACTTTTGACGAACTCACCGACGAGCAACTCGAAAAGAAGATTGCCAAGGCGCATAAAACCTATCAAACCTGGAAGAAAACGCCTTTGGACGAACGTGTGGCATTGCTTCGGAAAGTGGCTTCGATCTTTCGGGAAAAGAAAACCGAATTGGCGAAACTCATCACACTCGAGATGGGAAAACTCATCGCCCAAAGCGAGTCCGAGGTAGAAATGGTTGCGTCGGTTTGTGAGTATTATGCCGACAATGCCGCTGAATTCCTCAAGGATCGTCCCATGAAAATCAAGGATGGGAAGGCTTTTGTGAGACTTTCTCCAATGGGAATCATTCTGGGCGTCGAACCTTGGAATTATCCTTACAACCAAGTCGCGAGATTGGCCGCACCTAACATCGTTGCCGGAAATGTCGTGATGATCAAACACGCGTCAAATGTTCCGCAATGTGCCCAAATGATCGAGAAAATCTTCAAGCAAGCCGGATCGCCCGAAGGTGTTTACACAAACTTGTTTCTGGCGGGAAAACGCATAGCGAAGTTGGGCGAGGACGAAAGAATCGTTGGGATGTCGCTTACCGGAAGCGAAAAAGCGGGCTCGAGTTTGGGCGAAGCCGCCGGAAGGAATCTCAAGAAATCGGTACTGGAATTGGGTGGAAGCGATGCGTTTGTGGTTTTGGATGATGCCGACATCGATTTGGCCGTAGAAAAAGCCTACCTCGGACGATTCTCGAATATGGGTCAGGCGTGCACGTCGGCCAAGCGTTTTATCGTCATGGACAAAGTCGCCGACGAATTCATCTCGAAGCTTACCCAAAAAATCGCCAATCTCAAAGTGGGCGATCCAATGTTGCGCGACACCGAAATCGGTCCGATGTGCACCGAAGAAGCATTGAAGAATCTCGACAAACAAGTAAAAGCGACCGTGAAAGCCGGAGCGAAAGTCCTGGCCGGCGGAAAGCGCATCGATAGGGAAGGAGCGTTCTATGAATTCACGATCCTCGCCGACATAAAGCCCGGAATGCTAGCCTATCACGAAGAACTTTTTGGGCCAGTCGCGTCATTCTACCGCGTAAAATCCGAAAAAGAAGCGATCGAGTTGGCCAACGCGACGACATTCGGTCTAGGCGGCGCAGTTTTCTCTAAAAACACAGACCGCGCCATAAATGTAGCCGACCAAATGGAAACCGGTATGATTTTCATAAACGAGCATTTGGCCTCGCGTCCCGATCTGCCTTTTGGTGGCGTGAAGCGTTCGGGCTATGGGCGCGAGCTGTCTCCTTTGGGAATAGAGGAGTTCGTGAACAAGAAGTTGATTCGGGTTGCCGGTTCAAAATCTTGAGCCGCTTGTGTGTCTTTTTTTTTTGCTGCGGATTCGCTGATTTGAAGGATTCTTTTCCAGATCCGCAAAAATCCGCGAATCCGCGGCAACTGATTTTTAAACCGCGAATGCGCGAATTTCTGTTTGTACCTGGAAATCATTCGCGAATTCGCGGTTATTTTTTGAGTCTCATTTTCGCTTCAGATCCGTGAAAATCAGCTAATCCGCGGCAGCTTATTTTCAACCTCAAATTCTCGAATTTCTTTTCGTTTCAAAATCTAATTGCGGTTATATTCTGCTTATCGTTTTTAACTCCAGATCCTCAAAAATCCGCGAATCCGCGGCAACTTAAATAAACGTCCGGAAGAATAAAATTCGTGCATTACTTCATCAGTTCGCGTTGCTCGGGTCGTGGCCTAAAAAACGCATGATCCGTAAATAAAAATCGCGGCCCTCAAAAGAAGAACCGCGATTAGGTGCGTAAGCAGATTGTTACCGTGAACTTACCGAAATCTATCGAACCCGCAAGTCACTTTAACTTATTTTATGGACTTGGCTCAAACGCCTGTTAGCGTGTTCAAATAGGCCATCACTTTTTCGCCTACCGCTTTTTCGTCGAAATCGATCTTTACGGTAAGTTCCCGTTCGGATTCCACGAATTCCAGAACGCTTCCGTCCATTTTCACTTCTGGCGTCCTGAAATCAAAGTCTGGCCCAAAAACGGTGTGGCCGATGCTCACGTTCCATCCGTCTAGATTCAGTTCTCTCACGGGTAGCGGGCTTTTGAACTGGAAATGGTGTTCTTTTCCGTCGGACGAATAGTTGGTGAGTCTGGCGATAAAGCGCTCTTTGTTGTGCACTTCACAAAAGCCTTGTTGGTCTATGTATTGGTTTATGTCCATTGTTTAAGAAAAAACCGCCTTTTTCCAAGCGGCTTCGGAATTTCATGATTAATTTATTACTTGGCAGACTTTGCCACATCTTCTGGTTTCGCGGCAACAGCGACTCCTGGCAATTTTACCGGAGCACCGATCTGAGCTAAGAAACTTCCCTGAACTTCACCTTTTTTGTAAGTCGTGAAGCCTACGCGGTACAACCCCATAACCAAAGATTTTGTTGGACTTGAAGTCTCGCTCGTGATACGCATCAAGGAGTTGTACTTGCTTCCTGACGGTTGTGCGGGCAATTCCGAAGAATCGTCATTCGATTCGATCTTGATCCATTTCGCGGTTTTTGCTTTGGCGGCCACATCCTCGATTTTAAGGATTCCTTCGGCTCTTTCAAAAGTTACCCAAGTGTCGAAAAAACTCTTGGTGTCCGAAGCATTTGCCGTAAAATCGGCCGTTACGTAATCTTTGTCTGACGGCTTCATGCCTTCTGGCGCAGGTGAAACCATGCGAATCCCGATTTCCGGAGCTGCAACAGGAATCCAAACGTAAACGTAATACATCTTTTTGCCGTCTTTGGTTTCGTCTGGGGTCGCGCCCGGTTTCACGAATCCGTAATAGCTGATCACGTCGGTGTAAGGCACGCGCACTTCTTTGCCCATAAGGCTTTTCTTGCCAAGGTCGGCCCCGAATTTGTCGAGTTTTTGCGCGCCGGCAAACAGTCCGGCAAGACAGAGCACGCCGGCTAGAACTTTTTTGTTCATTGGAATTGGTTTTTGGTTGGTTTTCCTACTCTTAAGGCTTTTCGGATTCCGCCGTTTGTTAACTGTTGTAATATTAGATTATTTTTTGGGAAGTCGATTTCTGATAAGTGATAAAAACATTAACAATTTTGTTGATTTTCCACTTTTATATTTTCGGACCTGTCACCTTTTAAAAACCTGACAGGTCTTAACAGGTTGCTTTATGTAATAAAAATCGGATCGTAAAAATCCCCAAAAACAAAAAGACCGCAATCAAAACGACAGCGGTCTTTTATCAAAAAAAATGGTTGGTAGCTTAACTGTTCAGCATGACCGGCATTACAAGCATGGTCACGCTTTCGCCTTCGTCAAGACCGTCAACGGGAGTGAGGATTCCCGCGCGGTTCGGAAGCGACATTTCCAAAAGGATGGAATCGCTCTGAAGGTTGGTGAGCATTTCGGTAAGGAAACGCGAGTTGAAACCGATCTGGATGTCGTCGCCTTGGTAGTCGCACGTCAATCTTTCTTCGGCTTTGTTCGAATAGTCGATATCTTCTGCCGAAATGTTCAATTCCGTTCCGGCGATTTTTAGTCTGATCTGGTGAGTCGTCTTGTTCGAGAAAATCGCCACACGACGTACCGAGCTCAGGAACTGTCCGCGGTC
>JBCNQO010000181.1:0-4971 GCA_039592825.1 Flavobacterium sp. | reverse complement strand
GACGCGGGCGACGGCGGGACGCTGCTCGTATTGTTTGAGGAAAGTGTTGATGAAATCGGCTGTGCGTTTTTTGTCGATCAAGGTGTAAAGCGGATGCGCGCCTCGAAAAGTATCCCAAAGCGAGAAAACCGTGTAATAATCAAAACCTTCGGCCACGTGAATTTGATCGTCGCGACCACGGTATTTTCGATCAACGTCTTGAGCGATATTCGGCTGGATCATCGTGTGGTACAAAGCCGTGTAGAAAATCGCGAGTTTGTCTTTGTCCTTTTCAGAAATCTCGATCTTGGAAAGCTCTTTGTCCCAAAGTTTCTCGGCCTCTTTTTTGACTTTGTTGAAATCCCAACCTTGAATTTCACTCATGTTTTTGCGCGCGCCTTCGTAACCTGTAGGCGATAAAGAAACTCTGACTTTTATGGTTTCGCCTTTTTTAACGTCCGACGAAAAAGTCATTCGCAGCAAACTTCCCGCAATCATTTTGTCTGTTGGTTTCGCGGGAGCAAATGCATTGTTCTCGATTTGCGTGATTTTCATAGGACGGTCAAATTCGATTCTTGCCCAAATCTTTTGGTCTGTCGCCCAAGCCGCGCTATTGCGGTAAACTTCTATGGTCTTGGCGTCGATGATTTTCACTTCGCCCATGATCAATTGGTCGCGATGATTCAAATCGAGAATCACGTTCGCCTGACCTGCTTTCGGGAATTTGTACTCGTGAAAACCCACGCGCGCAGAAGCAGTCAATTGTATGTCGATGCCGAATTTGTCGAGCTTCACAGCATAATATCCGGCCGACGCCTTTTCGTTCTTGTGCGAAAACTTGGAAGAATAATGATCGAAACTCGTCGAAGGTTCGCCCATGGTCGGCATCAGCATAAAATCGCCATAATCGGAAACGCCCGTTCCGCTAAGGTGCGTGTGCGAAAATCCGTAGATGACATCGTCTGAGTAATGATAGCCGCCACAGCCGTCCCAACTCCCGTCAATTCGGGTATCTGGCGAAAGCTGCACCATTCCGAAAGGCACCGTCGCACCCGGAAAAGTGTGTCCGTGGCCGCCCGTCCCGATCAACGGATTCACGTGTTTCGACAATTGGGAAAAGCCGAAAACCGGCAGCAAAAGCAAAAGGAAAAAATGTCGCATGTGGTTTGTAGTTGTGGCTCAAATATAAGCAAATGCCCAACCAACGAAAACGTTTTTGTACGCCTTATGACGTATGCGAACAACCGATTCGCGCCACATTCGCAACTTGTCTACTCCCATTGTCGTATTGTATTGACTGTGAAGCGAAACGACCTTTGCGTTACTATCAAAAAACTACAATCAAAGCTTATGAAGCACGCTTTACTTCTTTTTATCGGACTGCTTTACTTTTCTGGAAATGCACAGAATCTTTTGGTTAACGGAAGCGCCGAACTCGTAGAAAATTCGCAGATCGTAGGTTGGACTCCAACTGTTGGCGGCAATTGGCTGGTTTCGGAATACACGGTCTATCCGCAAATCGAGACTGCGACCGCGGGCACTCAATTTTTCTATCCGGGCTACAATTACGCGAATGTGAATGGCGAACAGACTTGCGAATTGAGTCAAATCATTGACCTTTTCGACGACGCGGCAACGATTGATGCGGGTTCACAAGCCTATTATTTCGACGGATACACAATCTCTTTCGATCAAAGTCCGGCGGATCAGTCTAACATTTTCGTCGATTTTCTCGATGCCTCGGATGCGGTTTTGGCCACGAACCATTTCGGACCCTTTGCCCAAACGCAAACCTGGCTCCATCTTTCCGAAACCGTGATTCCGCCAGTAAATGCGAGAAAAGCCCGAGTACGCCTTCGGTCGATTCTCATAAACGGATCGAGCCTTGACGGACTTTACGAGGATTTGTATTTCGGACGTAATTCATTGGCAACGCAGGATTTGAACCGCAGTTCGTTCGTGGTTTACCCGAATCCGACACAAAACATCGTAAACATCGCATCCGATTTCCCAATCGACATTGTGTCAATTTCCGACATGACCGGAAAAATCGTATTGTCCGGAAAACCTCAAAACACCGCAATCGACGTTTCGCGACTTTCTTCGGGAATGTATCTGATGACGATTGAATCGAATGGAAAACGCATCCAACGCAAAATCCTCAAAAACTGACCATGAAAAAACTCTATTTTTTGCTGGTTTTCCTCGCCGGACATTCACTTGAAGCCCAAAGGTTCGATTGGGTGAAATTCGTTTCATCGGCCACGACCGACACTTCGGTGAACGGCGCTTATGACATGGTTCGTGACGAGAACGGCAATCTTTACACCGTATCGACTTTCGCGACAGATATCATGGTCGGCGACGAGCTTGAGACGCACTACGGCGCGTACAACAACCAAAATATCGTGATCATCAAATGGAACGCGGCCGGAGAAATTGTCGCTTTCAAAAAAGTCGTCGCCCAGGAAACCGGGCTTTTCCCGCATCATCTCGCGTATGACCAAACCAATCAGCAACTCATTCTGAGCACCGACGTTTTGGGTCAGCCGCTCGTAATTCCAGACGACGACATCTCGCTTACCGACAATGATACGGCGGTTCAGATTTTGCGTTTTGACTCGAATCTTGAGTACGTTTCTAACATCCCGAAATATTATACTTACAATTGTCCGCTGGCGACTTACGACGGGTTTACGTATTTCGCCCACGGTTATTCGAGCAGCGTTTTCAAGGTGAATGCGCAGAATCAGGTACAATGGAGTTTAGCACCTCAAGGTTCGGGCGCGTTTTCTATAGCGAATCTCACGTGTGCAGACGATGGAACGCTTTACCTCACGGCGCGAGTGACTTGGCAAAATTCGATTACCTTGGGAACCGTTACCGTGAACGTTCCTGCGGGAAATAACGACCAACTCGTGCTGTTCAAGATTGCGTCAAATGGAACCGTTTTGGCCGGAACTTACCTTACCAGATCGACTTCTTTCAACACAAGAATTCCGGTCGCGGCCGATTCTGAAAATGTCTTTGTGATGGCCGGATATTCGCAGCCAAATTTGACTATTGGCGAGTTCCCATTGTCTGATCCGATTGGTGGAAATGACGCCTTTGTGGTAAAACTCAACGCCGATCTCGAACCGGTTTGGGTTACCGAATTCCACAACAGCGCCGGGAATCTTCAAACCAACGCACTTTCGCTTTCGCCTTCGGGGCATTTGATCGCCGTTGGAAATTACACGCAAGACGGCACTTTCGGCCCTTTTCCGCTTTCGTTCTCGAGCGGCGGAACCGGTTTTCTGGCCAAGATGGATTGGACCAACGGAAATGTCGTTTATGCAACCGAAATGGGTTCGCTGGCCAACGGAAGCACGGCAAGAGCAGTTGTTCCAACCGACGATTCATTTTACGTGGCCGGATTTTCCACTGCAATCACCGACGGACTTTCCACCTACGGTTGCTACAAAAACGGCATGCCTGGTTTGTTCCTGACCAAAATCACCGATGTCGCGTTCTCGCAGCCGCAAATCTCGGTCTCGTTCGCAAATGGAACTTTGACTGCTTTGGCGACTGCATCGGCAACTTACCAATGGTTGTTCAATGGCGAACCTATCGATGGCGCGACGCAAAGTTCATACGTCCCGACCGAAAATGGCGATTATACCGTTGTGGCGCAATTTGACTACGGTTGTACCGATGCCGGCCAGTTCGAGGTGACTTCGCTTGCCTTAGCCACTTTTGATCGGGAAAACGTTCGCATTTACCCGAATCCGACGCAAAACGTCGTAAACATCGCATCCGAATTCCCAGTCGACTTTGTGTCAATTTCTGACCTGACCGGAAAAATCGTGTTGTCTGAAAAGCCTCAAAACACGACAATAGACTTTTCGCAACTTTCTTCGGGAATGTATCTCATGGCGATTGAATCGAATGGAAAACGCATCCAACACAAAATCATAAAACAATAACTCATGAAAAACTGCTACTTTCTTTTACTTGCGATTTGTCAGGTTTCTCTCGCGCAGACAACCGGAATTCTCGACACAAACTACAGCCAGGACGGCTGGGACGAACGCTTTGGCCACGACAACGGCTTCTATCTGCACGAAACGTTGCTGCAACCCGACGGAAAACTTTTGGTATGCTTTCAAGGAAATTTCTCTAACGAAGGCCATCAGGCGATGATTTTTCGCTACAACACAGACGGTTCGCACGACCTGACTTTTGGCGGCGGCGACGGAATCGCGGAATCCGTTAACGACGATCTGGAAGCCGAAGAAACACTTTGGACGCGCGCCTACGGAATGGCTTTGCAAAGCACCGGGAAAATCATAGTTGCTGGTGACGCTTTCTATTCAGACGAGCGAATCATTAGGTATAATGCAGATGGTTCATTGGACACGAGTTTCGGCACAAACGGACGCGTCGATATGGAACGCGAAAACCAGGAATTCATTTACGATGTTCTGGTGCAATCGGACGACAAGATCGTGGTTTTGGGCAAACACGACGTAATTGGAAGTCCCGACTTGTTTCTCTGGCGTTTCTTACCTAATGGCGCGCTCGATACAAACTTCGGATCGGCTGGAAAAATCGTGATTCCTGTGTCTGGAAACGCTCTTTCGGAATCAAATTTGAGCGCTTTCAAAATGTTGGCCAACGACAAAATGATCCTGAGCAGGACGATAAATCTAGGCGGAGTCGATACTTTTTTGATCCAACGCCTGAATGCAAATGGCACAATAGATTTGTCCTTCGGAACAAATGGCCAATTCGCTAATGTGAATGGCACGGCTTCTGCCTTCGCTATTGGCGACAATGGCTCGTTCCTTTTTTCGGCTTTCGAGACCATAGACGAATTCGGCAACGGCGTTTCCTCTGTGCGCAAGGCGACTTCTGAAGGTTTTCTGGTTCCCGATTTCGAGATCACTCTCGACGAAAGCTTCGGAACGGGCGCGTTTGCAAACCAGATCGCAACTACCGCAAACCTGATTT
>JBCNQO010000180.1:0-4979 GCA_039592825.1 Flavobacterium sp. | reverse complement strand
GTCACGCCCAGAAGCTGTAAAATCGACTTCAAGACGTCGACTTCTCCCATAACCACGGGCATTTTCTTGATCTCGGCAACGGTGAGTTTGTTCACGCTCATTTCGGGCTTTCGGATGTTTGCTCTTGGCGCATTCCCGTCCACGATCACTTCCTTAAGTTCCTCGGTCGAAGCCGACATGGAAACGTTCTTGCGGGTGTTCTTGTCGAGCGAAACGGTCTGCGTAAAATCGGCAAAACCGTAATAGGAAATCTTGAGCGTGTACGTTCCCGCCGGAAGTGAAAGCGAGTAAAATCCGTATTCATTGGTCACGGCGCCAGTCTTGGTTTCGACGACGTAGACGCTTGCGCCTATCAAAGTCTCGTTCGTGTTCTGGTCTGCGACCGTGCCCGAAAGCGTAAAATTTTGTGCCAGGACAGTTTGCGTAACGAGCAGGCAAACGATCCATAGAAAGCGGTTTTTCATAGCGATTTTAGGTTGATTGATGACAAAAATAGTGCGGTGTCTGCACAAAATCGGCTTGGATTATAAAGCCGAACAAAGTTGTTTTAAGAGTTATTTTGTTGTGATTCAGTTTAATATCGGATTTTCTTCAGGAAACGCGTTCGATTTTCGAAACTCGGTCGGGGTAAAGCCCGTGATTTTCTTGAAAGCCGTGTTGAAAGCGGTTTTGGAATTGAAGCCCGACTCGAATCCGATGGTGACAATGGTCAAATGGTCGAAATTCGCATCGGTCAGCAAAGATTCGGCTTTTCTCACGCGGAAACGGTTGATGAAGTTGAAGAAATTTTCGCCCGTTCCGGAATTGATCACATACGAAAGTTGGTGCGTGGACAACTGCATGATGTCGGCCAACTTTACCAAATTGAGTTCGCAGTCGAGAAAAAGCGCTTCGGACTCGACCTTGTTTATAAGCTGTTTTTTCGCAAGCGACAATTCGTCGTCTTCCATAAGTTTTGTCTTTTTTACTTCGGACAGATTTTGTTCGATAGTGGCGTCAATCTCGAGTCCGCGCGGAAAAATCTCTTTTTGACGAATCCCGTAGAAAGCCACAAAATAAACCACCGCAAGTAAATACAGATTTATGTACAGGTTAAGCGGTTGCTGCATTCTGAGGATTTTGTAAAACACCATCAGTGCCAGCGAAATGCCGAGCGAGTAGATGATGTATTTGATCCAACGCAGGTCAATCGACTCAGTTTCGGACGCAAAACTTTCGATGTTCTTCTGGTGTTTTCTAACGGTAAGCCACGACCAGACTATGAAAATCGAGAAATGTCCCTGGAACAAGATGATGTAAAAGATTCCGTAGGACGATATTTTGTGACGCAAAGCCCAAAGTGCAATAAAAAGCGCCGGAGCGATAAGCATCCTGAGGTCGCGTCTGGAAAACTTGAGATTCGGGTTCGTGTAAAATCGGACACTAGCAAAAAAGACGACGCCGGTTAGGAATTGGGCGATTTTCAGCGAGAACGTAAAGATGTAGTTTCGCGCCAGGAAATCCTTGTCGATAATATTGTCGAGCCAGAAACTCGCCCAAAGCAAGCAGAAAATTCCAAAATAGAAATTGGCTTTTCGGTTCACTTTCAGTACGTTGCTCATGTTGAGAAACGACAAAAGCGCGAGTCCGCCGCCGATTAGGGTCGAGATCAGGAGATTGAAGTCCATTTGTTGTTTAGTTGGTCGTATTCTTTAACTTATAAACTCCAAAAATCGTATTCGATGCCAGAAACTTTATGGAAATTTCATAAAAAAAGGCCATCCGAAGACAGCCTTTCATATTTCAAGTTTGGATCTTTATTTGACTTGAGCCAAAATTGCGTTCAACGTCTCACTAGGGCGCATCGCCTTAGAAGTCGCCTCTTCATCCGGTTTGTAATAACCACCGATTTGCTGAGGTTTTCCTTGTGATTCGATCAATTCCGCATCGATTTTAGCTTCGTTCTCGGTTAAGGCTTTTGCTACCGGTTCGAAAATCGCCTTTAATTCTGCGTCTTTGGTTTGGTTGGCCAATGCCTGAGCCCAATACAAAGCAAGGTAGAAATGCGAACCGCGGTTGTCGATCTGGCCAACTTTACGCGCCGGAGATTTGTCGTTCTCGAGGAATTTCTCGTTGGCGTTGTCAAGAGCCTCGCTCAAAACAAGCGCTCTTGCGTTGTTCTGCGTTTGTCCCAGATGTTCCAAAGAGACGCCAAGTGCGAGGAATTCTCCTAGTGAATCCCAACGCAGGTAGCCTTCTTCCACGAATTGCTCTACGTGTTTCGGTGCCGATCCGCCAGCTCCGGTTTCGAACAATCCGCCTCCGTTCATAAGTGGTACGATCGAAAGCATTTTAGCCGATGTTCCAAGTTCTAGAATCGGGAACAAATCGGTCAGGTAATCGCGCAACACGTTTCCTGTTACAGAGATTGTATCTTCGCCTTTGCGGATTCTGTCAAGAGAGAATTTCGTAGCGGCAACCGGATCGAGAATCTGGATATCCAAACCTGTAGTGTCGAAATCTTTTAGGTATTCGTTTACTTTTTGGATGAGTTCGCGGTCGTGGGCGCGGTTCTCGTCGAGCCAGAAAACGGCTGGAGTAGCAGACAATCTTGCGCGGTTCACGGCCAACTTCACCCAATCCTTGATAGGAGCGTCTTTGGTTTGGCACATTCTGAAGATGTCGCCTTTCTCTACTTTTTGTTCGAAATAAACTTCGCCTTTTGAATCCAGAACTTTGATTGTTCCGTCGGCTTCTGCCTGGAACGTTTTGTCGTGCGATCCGTATTCTTCGGCTTTTTGCGCCATAAGACCAACGTTTGGCACCGATCCCATAGTTTTAGGGTCGAACGCTCCGTGTTTCTTACAGTCGTCGATTGTCGCCACATAAACGCCGGCGTAGCAACGGTCTGGGATAATGGCTTTCGTGTCTTGTTGTTTGCCTTCTTTGTTCCACATCTGGCCAGAAGTACGAATCATCGCTGGCATTGAAGCGTCGACGATTACGTCAGAAGGAACGTGAAGGTTCGTGATTCCCTTATCGGAATTCACCATGGCAATGGCCGGTCCGTTGGCGAAAGCTTCGTTCAAAGCGGCCTCGACTTCGGCTTGTTCCGGCTGACCAGCGATTTTCGCATAAACGTCGCCTAAACCGTTTTTGGTATCTACGCCGAGTTTGGCGAATAGGTCTTTGTATTTGGCGAAAACGTCGGCAAAGAAAACGTCTACGATCGCTCCGAAAATGATTGGGTCCGAAACCTTCATCATCGTAGCTTTCAAGTGCACCGAGAACAACACGTTCTTGGCTTTCGCATCTTCGATTTCCTGTGAGACGAACGCTTTCAAGGCGGCAAGGTTCAACACTGATGAATCGATGATTTCGCCAGCCTGCAATTTCGAAGCGGCTTTTAGTTCTTTTTCCGATCCGTCGTTTCCGAAGAATTTGATCGTGAAAGTATCGGCATCTTTTAGTGTCACCGATTTCTCGCTTCCGTAGAAGTCACCCGAAGTCATGCTGGCAACCTCTGTTTTGGAATCTGACGCCCAAGCGCCCATAGAGTGCGGATGGCTTTTCGCGTAGTTCTTGACGGCTTTCGGTGCGCGACGGTCTGAGTTTCCTTCGCGAAGCACCGGGTTTACGGCACTTCCAAGAACTTTTGCGTATTTGGCTTTGATGGCTTTTTCTTCGTCGTTTTTAGGATCTTCGGGATAGTCTGGCAGTGCGTATCCTTGGCCTTGAAGTTCCTTGATGGCTTCCTTGAGTTGAGGGACGGAAGCCGAGATGTTTGGCAATTTGATGATGTTGGCTTCTGGTGTGGTGGCCAACTGACCTAGTTCCGATAGGGCGTCCTGAATTCGTTGTTCTGGGTTCAGGTAATCTGCAAGATTGGCGATAATTCGGCCGGCGAGTGAGATGTCGCGTGTTTCTACCGTGATTCCTGCGGGTGCCGTGAAGGCCTGGATAATGGGAAGCAGTGAATGAGTGGCGAGCATCGGAGCCTCGTCCGTGATGGTGTAGAGGATTTTTGGATTATGTGACATTTTAGGTTTTGTTGGTTTGTATTACGTCTAGAAAAGGCACGTCTACAAATATAAGGAATAGGGTTGCCTTTGGTTGCAAAAATGATATACTATAACGTTGTATTTTGGAATTTTATGGTTCGGGGTTAAAATTTTTGCGATTTGGCAATTGATGGGTTTTTTATTGTGGATTTGGGAAAAATTTGGTTTTTGGGTTGCTTCGGATTGTTTTTGGATGATTGGTCGTTTTGCTACGAATGTACGAATACTCATGTGACAAGGAATTATTGCCGTTGGTAAACAGATTGGTCGCTTCGCTCTGTTTTTTTTTTTGCCACGGATTCACGGATTCACGGATTTGCAAGATTTCAAAGATTTACGCTTCGCTTTTGGATTCACACGGATTTTGGAGGACGTATGGCTGACCGAATTTTGCGGGATTTCATTTCGGTGCAGATCTTTTTAATCCGCTAATCCGCGGCCATTTTTATTTGATCGTGAATTTTTGGGTTGAATTTTTTAGCCACGGATGCACGGATTTGCACGGATATCACAGATTTACGCTTTGCTTTTGGATTCACACGGATTTCGGAGGACGTATGACTACCGAATTTTGCGGGATTTCATTTCGGTGCAGATCTTTCTAATCCGCGAATCCGCGGCTTTTTTTATTTGGGCGTGAATTCGGATTGAATTTTTTTGCCGCGGATTTTCGGATTTCCACGGATTTTTTGGAGGGGAAACCTGCAAGGTTTTTTCAACCTTGTAGGTTTGACAGGTTTTGTCGCGAGTGGTTTTTTTGATTCGGCGATGAATTTTTGATTTTTGCTCTGCGCGTTAGGGATAGCAGCGGCATCCTTTTGCACGTTGAAGAGATCGTATAAACACAAAAGTTCTTGCAAAAGATACAGCGGATAGCCCGGCGCCGGCACGGGGTTGATTTTAAACCGGATTTTGATCCGGCGCAACGCCCAAATATTA
>JBCNQO010000018.1:0-9917 GCA_039592825.1 Flavobacterium sp. | reverse complement strand
CGGGCGAGACATCTAACTTTGGACCGATTCCAAAATTGAATGTCAACCGACTCGATACAGGAAAATTGACAGTCGTTCGCGATTTCCGATACGCGGAAATTTTCAAAGTGACTTCTTTCACGGTGAAAATCCCTGGAAAAGCCGAAATGACAATGGATTCAGACAGCCTTTCCGAACCGATCATGCGCGACATCAGAAAACTCAAAAGAGGCGACCAGATTACGATGTATGACATCAAAGGAACGTCTTCGCTACTGAAAGGAATGATGTGCGACAAAAACGGTCCGATCGTAATTGAAATCCAATAAAACAAAAAGCGCACCCAAATCGAGTGCGCTTTTTTTATCTATAACCTTCTGAGATTAACTCATGGAAGCTTTCATGTATTCGCGGTTCATTCTCGCGATGTTCTCGAGAGAAATGCCTTTCGGACACTCGATTTCGCACGCACCAGTATTGGTACAGTTTCCGAAACCTTCTTCGTCCATTTGGCGCACCATGTTCAAAACGCGGTCGTGAGCCTCGACTTTTCCTTGCGGAAGAAGCGCGTACTGGGAAACTTTCGCCCCAACGAACAACATAGCCGATCCGTTTTTACAGCTCGCCACACAAGCACCGCAACCGATACAAGCCGCCGCTTCGAACGCGCGATCTGCGTCAGCTTTTGGAACTGGAGTCGCGTTGGCGTCGATCGTATTTCCGGAAGTGTTTACCGAAACGAAACCGCCCGCTTGCTGGATTCTGTCGAAAGAACTTCTGTCAACTACCAAATCCTTGATAACCGGGAACGCTTTTGAACGCCAAGGTTCAATAAAGATCGTTTCTCCGTCTTTGAAAGAACGCATGTGCAACTGGCAAGTCGTGATCAAACGGTCTGGGCCGTGGGCGCGTCCGTTGATGTAAAGCGAACACATTCCGCAGATTCCTTCGCGACAATCGTGGTCGAAAGCAACCGGCTCTTTGCGCTCGTTCACGAGCTGTTCGTTCAATTGGTCTAGCATTTCGAGGAATGAGCTGTCTGTCGATACGTTATCGAGCTTGTAGCTTTCCATCGTGCCTTTCGATTTGGCATCTTTCTGACGCCAGATCTTTAGTTTTATGTTGATATTCTTTGAAGCCATGTCTCTTGATTATTTGTAGTTACGGGCTGCGATCTTGATGAATTCGTAGTTCAGGTCTTCTTTGTTCAGAATTTCCTGGTTGATGTCTGGGCCGTTGTATTCCCAAGCTCCAACGAACTTGAAATTCTCGTCGTCGCGCAAAGTTTCCCCTTCGGCATCCTGATATTCTTCACGGAAGTGTCCGCCGCAAGACTCATTTCTCTGCAAGGCGTCCATTGCCATAAGTTGTCCCAATTCCATGAAGTCGGCCACGCGAAGTGCTTTCTCGAGCTCAACGTTCATTTCGTTCGCGCTTCCCGGAACATAAACGTCGCGGTGGAATTCGGCTCTTAGAGCGTCAATTTCTTTAACCGCTTCGGCCAAACCTTGGGCGTTTCTTCCCATTCCGACCTTATTCCACATAATGTGACCCAAAGCTTTATGGAAATGATCTACCGACTTTGAACCGTTGTTGTTCAGGAATTTGTCGATTTGTGCACGTACCGATTTCTCTGCCTCGTCGAATTCTGACGATTGCGTAGAGATTTTTCCTGTACGGATTTCATCTGCCAAATAATCGGAAACCGTGTAAGGCAAAACGAAATAGCCGTCGGCCAAACCTTGCATCAATGCCGATGCTCCAAGACGGTTCGCTCCGTGATCTGAGAAGTTCGCTTCTCCGGCCACGAAACAGCCCGGAATCGTAGATTGCAAGTTGTAGTCAACCCAAACGCCACCCATTGTGTAGTGAACTGCAGGATAGATTTTCATTGGGGTTTCGTAAGGATTTTCAGCTGTAATTTTCTCGTACATCTGGAAAAGGTTACCGTATTTCTCCTCGATCCATTTTTTACCCAATTCAAGGATTTTGGCTTCCGATGGATTATGGTCGCCCGCAACCAAAGCCGCCTGTTTTCCTTTGCTGGTAATTTCTGACGAGAAATCAAGGTAAACACCTTCGTTCGTATCGTTGGCCTCGATTCCGTAACCCGCGTCGCAACGCTCTTTTGCAGCACGCGAAGCAACGTCGCGCGGTACAAGGTTACCAAACGCCGGGTAACGACGCTCGAGGTAGTAATCTCTATCTTCTTCGGCAATCTGTGTCGGTTTCAATTTCCCGGCGCGGATCGCTTCTGCATCTTCTTTTTTCTTCGGAACCCAGATTCTTCCAGAGTTGCGAAGTGATTCCGACATCAAGGTCAGTTTCGACTGATTCGTGCCGTGAACCGGAATACAAGTTGGGTGAATCTGAACGTAGCAAGGATTCGCGAACGCCGCACCTTTCTTGTGGATTTTCCATCCGGCAGAAACGTTCGATCCCATTGCGTTTGTAGACAAGAAGTACACGTTTCCGTATCCGCCCGAAGCGATGATAACCGCGTGAGCCGAATGCCTTTCGATTTCACCTGTAACGAGGTTACGAGCGATGATGCCGCGGGCTTTCCCGTCTACCACTACAATGTCAAGCATCTCATGACGATTGAACTGCTGGACGTTTCCTTGCCCGATCTGACGCGAAAGCGCCGAATAAGCACCAAGCAACAACTGTTGTCCTGTTTGACCCGCCGCGTAGAACGTTCTTTGAACCTGCGTTCCTCCAAATGAACGGTTGTCTAGCAATCCGCCGTAATCGCGTGCGAATGGAACACCTTGCGCCACACATTGGTCAATGATGTTTCCTGAAACTTCTGCCAAACGGTGAACGTTCGCCTCACGGGCGCGGTAATCGCCACCTTTGATCGTATCGTAGAACAAACGGTAGATCGAGTCACCGTCGTTCTGGTAATTTTTTGCTGCGTTGATACCACCTTGAGCCGCGATCGAGTGCGCACGACGTGGGGAATCCTGAAAACAGAAAGCCTTTACGTTGTAACCCATTTCGCCAAAAGAAGCGGCTGCAGATGCTCCGGCCAAACCTGTTCCTACAACGATGATGTCGATTTTCGGACGGTTGTTCGGGGCAACGAGTTTAAGATGGTTTTTGTGGTTGGTCCACTTATCGGAAATATAACCTTCCGGTATTTTAGAATCTAACTTCATAAGTGCTATGAGTATTGATTATTTAACTACGAAATGAATGTAAACAGGAAGTATGGCAAAAAGCAAGCTCACCACAATCGAGAAAACGAGTCCGAATTTACTGATGAAAGGACTGTATTTCGGATGGCTGGCGCCAATACTTTGGAATGAGCTGGCCAAACCGTGGCTAAGGTGAAACGCCAGTACGGCCATCGAAATCACGTAAAGGATCACGTAAAATAAACCGTAAGTAGGCTGTTTGAAGAAATCTACGGTGATTTTGTACAAGTCTTTGTAAACCTCGGCAACTTTTATGTCCACATTCGCGTCGAAAATCTCAGTCTTGTTGGTAAGATACTTTGGTTTTCTTTGCTCGAAAGCTTCTTTTTTACTGTTGGCCACCTGATCGAACGGAATGAACTGATCTGTAGTAGTTCTGTAGAATTTCATTTTCTGACCTGCCGCCTCCAACTCTACCACATAAACCGGCATCTTTTTATCGAAGTGCATTCTGCCCCAGAAACTCGCCATGTGCGTTACGATGAACAACAGGATTAGCGTTCCCAACATCGCCATGTTGCGCGAAGCCCAGGTCGTGTTGGCCGAAGCGTTGTTTTTCGCGTAACCGATCGGTCTTGCCTGACGGTTTTTGATCGTAAGCCAGAATCCGTCCACGGCGTGGAAAAGAATCGAGATGTAAGTTAGGTAAGAAAGCGCTTTGACCGCGGGATTCGTGGTCATGAAGTGTGCGTACTTGTTGAAGTTAAGCGCTGCTTCGTATTTCGTCGTACTAAGAAGTTGAAGGTTACCCAACAAGTGTCCGACGAGAAAAAGACACAAAAATAGTCCTGTCGCCGCCATCCAATACTTTTTAGCGAGAGATGACTTCAGGAAAGCCGATTTTGCCATAGATCTTGAGTAATTTATTAAAAAATCACACAAAAATACAGCTAAAACGTTTACAGCACAAAGGAAATCGGGTTATTTATAATCAGTTTGAATTAGATTGAAACCGACTGAAAAACGGTCTTTTACGATATCAATCCTGAACCTCGAAAGAAGGAATTAGTCCTCTCAAACCCATATCGACGACGTTTTCGCCCGCAGAAGGCTCGAATTTCCCGTCGTTATTGACTTCCTGCCACTCAAAACTATGGTTTATGGAAAGCGACAAAGTCACGGTCACATCTTTCTTTTCATTTCCCGTGATGCGAAGCTCGTTGGCAAACTTCCCTGTCACTACGCAAGATCCGGCGGGAATTGGCGAAGTGCTTGCCAGCGGATTCGGCACAGTAGTCGCTCCGGCCGGCGCCTGACCTTCTGAACTATAAGGATAATCGTCCAGAGCGAAAGCCCAATAACCTTGAGCGCGGTTGGCATTTACTTCAAAGAAATTGTTACCTATGGAATGCGACTTTATATAAGTATTGAACCCGACGAAACTCGCCAAAGTGCCGTCATAGTCAACGCCGTTCTGCAAAAAATTGATCCCGAAATTCTGGTAAGAAAGCGAAACGCGAACCCAATTGTAGTTTCCGGCCGCAACCTGGCTCAACGGAATTTTGAGAAAAACCTCGTCTTCGCCCACAATTTTCGCCTTGCTGAAATCTATGGCATTCGGCCCGCCTTGAGTCGTTTCTGGCGCGTGATACAAAACCGAACCTTCGCCCAATTGCGTGTACATATCGGGAGCGAGCTCGAAATAATGTGCAGAAATCGTATGAAAATCGGGCGTTTGCGCGGCATGACCCAAAGGAACCGACGAAGGTTGTCCCAAATTGTTCAACCGTTGCTGACTAGGATCGAACTTGAATTTCACGATAAGCATCGGTTCATCGTCGTTCGATTCATCGTTGGAACACGAAACGAAGCACAAACTCGCCAAAAAGACGAAAATCGCCGGCAGCAAAAATTTGTAGTTCGTTTTCATGATCAGGCTGATTGATACGTTCCTTAACGCAGCAAAAGCGCTATTATTGCCGATTTCGAAATTTAGTCGCGCAAAAATTCGGCAAATTTTACACTTTCGCGAAATGTTCGGCGTTTCCCGTAAAAATCGCGAAATGCGCTTTACAACGGCCACAATTCCTGACTCGAATCGTAACTTTACGGCCTCAAATTCCTTACCATGAAAATAGGTATTGACGCGATCGCGTTCGACGTTGCCAACATTCACCTTCCTATAAAAACTCTTGCCGAAGCGCGCCACATCGAGCCCGAAAAACTCGAGAAAGGTCTTGGCTTGTTAAAGATGACTTTGCCCGACGCGCATCAGGACACGGTGGTTTTCGGGGCGAACGCATTGACCAAACTCATTCAGGACAACGACGTGAATCTGTCTGAAATTTCTAGGATTTACGTGGGAACCGAATCCGGCATCGACAATTCAAAACCTATTGCGTCATTCGTCGCTGCTTTGATGGAACAGAAATTTGGGGAAGATTCGCTGTTGGAATGCGATGTAGTCGATTTCACGTTCGCGTGTATCGGCGCAGTCGACGCTTTGCAGAACTGTTTCGATTTCATCCGACTCAATCCTACAAAAAAAGCCGTCGTTCTGGCCACAGACATTGCCAAATACGACCTCGAATCTACGGGCGAATACACGCAAGGCGCCGGCGCGGTGGCGATGTTGGTTTCGGCCAATCCTAAAATCATCGCTTTCGCGGACAATTGGGCCGTGAGCAACAAAGGCGTTTTCGACTTCTTCAAACCTTACAGAAAACTCTCGAAGTTTCTCATTACGGGCAACGACGAGAATTACAATTGGTTCGGGAACCTGGAATCGGAAATAGAAATCCATAAAGATCAACCGGTTTTCGACGGTCAATATTCCAACCAATGCTACACCGACAGAACGCGCGAAGCCTATTTTTCCTATAAGAAAGCGGCAAATTTCGAAGGAACGCTTTACGAATCCTGGTCGAACATCATCATGCATTTGCCTTACGCTTTCCAGGGAAGACGCATGCTTACCGAGATTTTCGCTTTGGATTCCGATGCGATCAACATCGACAGAAACGATCCGAACTGCGCATCGCAACTTAAAGATTTGGCCAAGTCGGACGAGTACAAAACGTTCGTGAAAGACAAATTGCAGCCAGCCGAATTGGCTTCATCGCTTATAGGAAACCTTTACACGGGTTCGATTTTCATGGGATTATTGTCGGCTTTGTGCGACGCCTATCGAAATGAAAGAGAAATTTCGGGTACCAAATTCGGATTTCTGGCTTACGGAAGCGGCTCGAAATCGAAAGTGTTCGAAGGCGAAATCCAGCCGAATTGGGCAAAGGCGATCGCTAAAGTGAAATTGTTCGAAACCCTTGAAGAATCGACAGAAATCGACTTTGAGACTTACGAGAAACTGCACAAGAAAGAGCGTCATTTCAGCGTGAAATTCCCGCACAACGAATGGGTTTTGGATCGCATCGAAGAAGAAAAACCCAATTTGATAGGCGCCAGATATTACCAATATATTGAGTAGTGTAACTTCTGTTCGCGCAATCGCACTAATCGGTAAATTTGGGCGATGGAATTCTTCGACACTTTTTCTGGCTTTTCACCCGGCGCGAGTTCTTCTTTGCAGGAATTCATCGAGCGCGAGGATTCTGGTTTTGTTCCGAAAAAACTGCTCAAGAACGAATTTCTGGTCCGAGAAAGCGAGATTTGCGATTTTTTCTGTCTGATCAAAAACGGCATTCTTCAACATTCGATTATGGTCGAGGCCGAAGAGAAAACCACTTATCTCGGTTTGGCCAATTCGATTACTTCTTCTCTCGGAAGTTTTTTGTTCGGAAAGCCTTCGCGAAAATCGATCAAAGCTTTGACCGACACCGATTTGCTTGTGATAAACCGCGAGAGCTTCGAAAAATTGCTGTCGGAAAACGCCCAATTCAACAAACTTTACTACGAACTTATCGAACGTCAGCTTTGCCTGATCGACGATTACAGAATCGACTTATTGACGTTGACGCCAGAAGAACGTTACGCCAAACTGCTCGAAACCGAACCTGAGTTAATAAAAGAAGTTCCATTGCATTATCTCGCGTCTTTTCTTGGAATTTCCACGCGTCACATGAGCCGCATCCGGAAAAACGTAAAATAGCGCCAAATGGCCACGACTTCCGACAACGGTTTTGTGTAATTTTGGGTTTCTTCAAATTGAATCTTATGAAATACGAACAAATCAACAGCGACCTTTTCGTAAAGAACCGAAAGAAATTCATGGCCGAAATGAAGCCAAATTCGATCGCGGTTTTCAACTCCAACGATATTTACCCGATTTCGGCCGACAGCACGATGCCGTTTCAGCAACACCGCGACATTTTTTACCTGAGCGGCGTCGATCAGGAAGAATCGATCCTGGTTTTGTTTCCCGATGCGCCTTACGAACACCAACGCGAAATCTTATTTTTGACCGAAACCAGCGAACACATCGCGATCTGGCACGGAGCGAAACTCGACAAGAAACAGGCGTTCGAGGTTTCGGGAATCAAATCTGTTTATTGGCTGCAGGATTTCAACAAGATTTTCTATGAATTGATGACGTACGCCGATACGATGTACATCAACACCAACGAGCATTACCGCGCGTCTGTCGAGACCGAAACCCGTGAAGACCGCTTCATCAAATGGTGGAAAGAGAAATATCCGGCTCACGCTGTGGCGAAGTCGAATCCGATCTTGCAACGCCTTCGCTCGATCAAGGAACAGGAAGAAATCGACTTGATCCAAACCGCTTGCAACATCACCGAAAAAGGTTTCCGACGTCTTTTGGGATTCGTGAAACCGGGCGTTTTCGAGTATGAAGTAGAAGCTGAATTGGTGCACGAATTCGTCCGAAACCGCTCGAAAGGATTCGCTTACGGCCCGATCATCGCCTCTGGAAACAGCGCGAACGTGCTGCACTACGTAGAAAACAACAAAGAATGTAAAGAAGGCGATTTGCTTTTGCTCGACGTCGCAGCCGAATACGCTAATTATTCTTCCGATTTGACGCGTACGATTCCGGTTTCCGGCCGATATACAAAAAGACAAGCCGATGTTTACAACGCCGTTTTGCGCGTGAAGAACGAAGCCACGAAAATGCTTACGCCGGGAACTTTGTGGAAACAATACCACGTAGAAGTGGGCAAAGTCATGACTTCGGAATTGCTCGGGCTTGGACTTTTGGACAAAGCCGATGTTCAGAACGAAGACGCTGCGTGGCCAGCTTACAAGAAATATTTCATGCACGGAACGTCTCACCATTTGGGTCTTGACACACACGATTACGGGCTTTTGCACCAACCGATGGAAGCCAACATGGTTTTCACCGTCGAGCCAGGAATCTACATCCCGGCAGAAGGTTTCGGAATTCGCATTGAAGACGATGTGGTGATCCAGAAATCGGGCGAGCCATTCAATTTGATGCGCAACATCCCGATCGAAATCGACGAAATCGAAACTTTGATGAACCAATAAGATGAAAAAACTTGTCGTGCTGTTGCTGTTTTTCGGCTCAATCGTGCATTCGCAGACGCAAGGCTTTGCCAAAAGCAGCGACGGTACGCCAATTTTCTACCGCACTTTCGGAAACGGAAAACCAATCCTGATTATAAACGGCGGCCCCGGAATGAACTCGAACGGTTTCGAGACGCTTGCCAAAAAGTTGGGCGAAAACAACCTTACGATCATTTACGATCAGCGCGCCACGGGAAAATCTACGTTAATTCCCAAAGGTTCGCAGCCGTCGGAAAAGAACGTTTCGATGGATTTGATGATAGACGACATTGAGCAACTGCGCCAAAAACTCGGATTCGAAACCTGGATTGTTTTAGGACATTCGTTTGGTGGCATGCTCGCGTCCTATTACACGTCTTTGCATCCGGAAAAAGTCGACAAACTGATTCTTTCCCATTCTGGCGGAATCGATCTGGAACTGTTGAACGAACGCGATCTCGTCCAGAAAAATCTAGACAAGAAACAACGGGATTCTTTGGCTTACTACGACAAAAAAATCCGCAAAGGCGATACGACTTACGTAACCAAACTTGGCCGCGGACGTGCTTTGGCGCCAGCTTACGTGATTAATCCGAAATTCTATCCAACATTGGCTAAACGCTTAACACAAAGCGATCGCAATCTCAACACGTTGGTTTGGCTTGACATGAACCGCATGCATTTCGATTGTTCCGAAAAGCTCAAAACGTTCAAAAAACCGGTTCTGATCATTCAGGGAAAACGCGACATCATTCCCGAAAAACTAGCCGAAAAAGCGCACAAAGTCCTTGAAAATTCTAAGGTTGTCCTAATGGAAAACTGCAGTCATTACGGTTGGCTTGACGCCGAAAATGTGTATTTTTCAGAAATCGGAAACTTCCTGAAATCATGACGCCCCAAAAAACGATCACTTTCAAAAATTCCTCGGTAAATTATTCAGATACAGGCAAAGGAACGGCAATCGTTTTTTTGCACGGCTTTCTCGAAAACAGCACGATGTGGGAAAATTTCGTGCCCGATTTGTCTAAAAAGAACCGCGTAATCACGATCGATCTGCTCGGTCACGGACAAACCGAACCCGTAGGTTACGTACAAACCATGGAAGACAACGCCGATTTGGTGCACACAGTTTTATTGGAACTCGGCATTCGAAAAGTCGTACTCGCCGGGCATTCAATGGGCGGTTATGTTGCTTTGGCTTTCGCCGAATTGTATCCGGATATGGTCAAGGGAATTGCACTGATCAACTCAACTTCGCGCGCCGACAGCGACGAACGCAAGACAAACCGCGACCGCGCGATTCGGGCCGTAAAACTC
>JBCNQO010000179.1:0-4999 GCA_039592825.1 Flavobacterium sp. | reverse complement strand
GCAACCAGATTCACGTTGCGGAATCGCGAATCGCCCAAATTGATAGGACTGTCAACCAAAAGTGTCTGATTTCCAGATTCCTCAAAAAAGCGGTTGTCTGTTGGGCGAACCGTGTTCCATTGCATCGAAAGTCCGTATTTGAGGTGCAACAGATTGTGGTTTTTTAGCAAACGCGTGTTCAACGTCAAACCAAGTTCGTAAAAGTGCGAGCCCCAAACGCGGTAGTCGGAATGCGCCATCGCGCCGTCTGTAAGAAAATGGTTCAAACCGAATGCGAACACCAGTTGTGAAGTCGTGCGGTTCTCGCCTTTCATCGTATCTCTTTGCTTGCTCGTGTCTTCGATGCTGAAACCGCTTTTCGTGCTGGCCGAAATCTTGAATTTTCGAGTCGAGTCTTTCTCTACCACAACGCCGTCTACCTTTTCCTGAACGAGTTTCTTGAGTTCTTCCTGAGCCGCCGCAGTACGTCTTTCAATGTTTGCCGCGCGGAATTCTGCGTATTCTATTTTCTTCTGGTCGGCTTGGTCTTGAGAGATCGTGCCGTCGTGAAGCTGTTTGTTCACGGCGTCGACTTCTGTTTTCAAAGCCGCTTTCTCTTCTTGCGTGATTACCGAAATCTTGTCAGAAATGATCTTGATACGGTCTTCAAAAGTCTGTTGGGCCGTGGCTTTGCTCGCAATAAGGCATAGCAATGCCGCTACGTAAAAAATAACGTGTTTCATGGTATTGTGATTTTGATGATTGATGATTAGTGCGTTTCGTCGAGATTGCGGTTTTCGACGGCCACTTTTACTTGTTGGTAATTGCGGTTAAGGGCGCGAATGGCGCGTTGGCGAGGCGTGAGTTTTTCCTCGGCCTGATTGTCTACCTCGAGAAGCAGTTTTCTCGCATTGACTTTCGCTCCGGCGCTGCTGGATTCCCGTTTGGCTTTCGCGGCCGCCAGAAGTTCGTCAACCGAGGCGTCTTGGGCAATTGGGGAATCCTGATTCAACTTGTCCGTTTTTTGATCGATGATCGGGTTTGATTGATTGATGATGGTATTGCTTGCCAATTGGCGTTTTTTGTCCTGTGTGATTTTATTCACTTTTCGGACGAATTCCGGCTTTTGGGTTTTCGCTTCCGCGGATTCGGTTTCGGTTGAAACATCGGCCATTTGCGTATCCGAAACAACTACAGTCGACTCATTCGCATTTGCATCGGACGCATCCGACTTACCGTTTTCCACGACTTGATTTTGCGTCGGAATCACTGTCTGTTTACCCGCGTCTTGCTTGAAGAACAAACTTCCTACAAGCAGAAATCCCAAAAAACTCGCGGCCACATAAAGCCATTTGTAGCTTTTCTTGATTTTCACCACTTTGGGCTGCGCTTCCGATGCCGTCAACATGGCGTCGAGTCTGTCCCAGGCCGCGGCGCTCGGCTGTATTTCTCTCTGGTTGAGTTTATCCGAAAACTCCTGCTCCATTTTATTCCGTCCCATTTTCATAATTCTTTAATTGGACAATTTTCTCTTGTAAAATGCGTCTGGCGTGAGACAATTGCGATTTCGACGTGCCTTCGTTAATCCCGAGCATTTCGGCAATTTCCTTGTGTTTGTAACCTTCAATGCAGTAAAGGTTGAAAATCATCTTGTAACCGTCGGGCAAATCGTCAATAAGGCTTTGGATGTCGTCTACGCTCAATCCCGATTCTATATCGTTAAAGCCGTCTTCCTTGTAAAAAGTGTCTTCCATAAAGCTCACTTTTTTCTGCACTCTTAGCCACGAAATGCACTCGTTTACCATAATGCGACGAATCCAACCTTCAAAACTGCCTTCGTGTTTGAAGTTTTTGAGATTCGCGAACACTTTCATGAACGCTGTAATCATCAAATCTTCGGCGTGGTGCACGTCTTTTGCATATTGGCGGCAAACGCTCAACATTTTGGGCGCATACTGTGAGTAGATTTTCTGTTGCGCGTGCCGATTGTTTTCGACCGCCAAAGCGATAATCTCGTGTTGCTCCTGATGTAAAGCTATTACCTTCAAAACTGTTTTATAGTGTTTCTATTAGCATAGACGACAGCACTCAAAAAAGCGTTGCATCTGTAGTTGATTTTTTTTATTAAAAATAAAAAAGCCCTGTGTTTACAAGGCTTCCGAAGTATAAAATTTTTATTTTTTTCGTTCGATGACGTAATTGACCATGAGCTGTAAAGCGCTTTTGAATTCCGATTCGGGATATTTGTCGAGCAAAACCAAAGCTTGCTGGCGAAATTCCTCCATTTTGGCTTCGGCGTAAGCCAGACCGTTTTTTTCTTTCACGAAATTGATGACTTCCTTGACGCGCTTTTTGTCTTTATTGTGATTTTTGACAGAATTGATGACCCACGATTTTTCCTTTTCGGAACAAGTGTTCAGCACATGTATCAGCGGAAGCGTCATTTTCTGTTCCTTGATGTCGATTCCGGTCGGTTTTCCGATGGCTTCTTCGGAATAATCGAACAAATCGTCCTTGATCTGGAACGCCATTCCTATGAGTTCGCCAAAAAGTCGCATATTTTCTACTTCGGACAAATCTTCGGTAACCGAACGCGCGCCCAAAGCACAGCAACTCGCGATAAGTGTAGCGGTTTTCTTGCGGATGATCTCGTAATAGACGTCTTCTGTAATGTCAAGTCTTCTCGCCTTTTCGATTTGTAGGAGTTCACCTTCGGACATTTCTCTCACGGCAACCGAGATGATCTGCAGCAAATCGAAGTCTCCGTTGTCAATCGACAGCAAAAGTCCTTTCGAGAGCAGATAATCGCCCACGAGAACGGCAATTTTATTCTTCCAAAGCGCGTTAATCGAAAAGAATCCGCGACGACGGTTCGAATCATCTACCACATCGTCGTGCACCAAAGTCGCAGTGTGGATCAATTCGATCACCGACGCACCGCGATACGTTCTTTCATTCGCCTGCTCGCCTATCATTTTGGCCACCAGGAAAACGAACATCGGACGCATCTGTTTGCCTTTCCTATTAACGATATAATACGTGATTCTGTTGAGAAGCGCGACTTTAGAAGACATCGATTCGTAGAACTTTTTCTCGAAAAGTTCCATCTCTGGCCTAATAGGTTGCTTTATTTGCGCGCTGATGTTCATTTGCCTTCCAAAGATAGGCTATGTTTGCACAAGTTCAAACCAAATTGCGCAACGTATTTCTCAAGGGATCGTTAAACCAAATCGCGATTTTCGCGTCAATACCTCAAACCGAAAAACCAAAAGTCTATGAAAACCAAACTATTAGCACTTATCGCTTTGATTTCTGTCGGATTCACAAGTTGCACAAACGACGAAGACAACGCTTTCACTTCGAGAAACGCCAGAACGAGCAACGAGATCGATCGCCTTACAGACGACATTTCTGTGCTGGCCGAAGAAGAATACCAGAACCAACTCGCAGCGGCCGGAAGACCGAACGCCACGGAATCTCTTTTGCCGACTTGCGCCACAGTGACGACAACAGTCGCAAACGAAATCTGGACAAGTGTGATCGATTTTGGAGAAACCGGATGCTCATTGCCAAGCGGCGCACTCGTAACCGGACAATTGATAGTGAGCGGAAGCACCGATTTCACTACAACTTCGCACGAAGTCGATTACAGTTTCAACAATTTCTATCACAACAACCGAAAAGTCGAAGGCAACCGACACGTGACTTTCTCGTGGCAAAGCACGACGGCTCAACCTGAACCGCACACTGTGGCTAACATCGACCTTGATCTGTCTGTGACTTACCCGAACGGAAATGTTTACCACAGAACCGGAAGCCGCGTGCGCGAACTCATCGACGGTTACGATACGCCGTTGAACTGGCTCGACAACGTTTACCAATTGACCGGTTCGTGGCAAACCCAAGGTCCGAACGGCACTTGGACAACTTCGATCGGGACGCCTTTGGTTTGGCGCACAACCTGCCCATACATCGGCTCCGGAACTTTGACTTTCGCCGTTGGAAACAACAACGCAGTTCTCGACTACGGCGACGGCACTTGCGACTATTTCGCGACACTTACCGTGAATGGCCAGAACGAGGCCACCGTTCTTTTGAATTAACAACGGCGCGCGAAAATGCGTGAGTTTTCCGAGTCAGGAGACTCGGTCACGCATCGCACGGAGTTAAAAACTCCGCGCCATCACCAACCCAAAAAGTCGCAATAACCCCACATCGGTCGGCAAAATCTTATCGAACTTTACCAAAAACAAAGATCATGAGAAAAATAACCGTCCTTTCGATGATTTCGCTCGACGGCGTGATGCAAGCGCCCGGCGGACCACAAGAAGACACTTCGGGCAACTTCAAATTCGGTGGCTGGACTGCGCCTTTCGGTGACGAAGCTTATGCCGAGGCCGTCCGCAAAGAATTGTCGCAACCAACCGACTATCTTTTAGGAAGAAAAACCTTTGAGATCTGGGAAAACTATTGGCCCGAACACGGCGATTTCTGGCCCGGAATCAATTCGGGAACTAAGTTCGTGCTGTCAAAATCGAGAAAGGCTTCCAATTGGGAACCGTCGGAATTCGTCCAAAACGTATCCGAAATCGAAAAAATCAAAAAGTCTATCGGAAACGACATTCAGGTTTGGGGCAGCAGCGAACTCGTGCAATTGCTTCTCGAACACGATCTTGTCGACGAAATCCGGCTCAAAATCCATCCGATACTTTTGGGAAATGGGAAGAATTTATTTTCAAGCGAGGCCTTTCCGTCGGCATTTGAACTCACAGAAAGCGTCGTGACACCAAAAGGCGTGATCATCGCGACTTACCAAAAAAGTGGCAAAGTGCAAACCGGCGATCACACGAAAGATTGATTACTCTTCTTTGTTGGCGAGCTGTCCGCAGGCCGCGTCTATGTCTTTTCCGCGACTTCTTCTCACCTTGACCACGATGTCGTTGCGCTCGAGTGCCGAAATGTAACTCAGCAGTTACACCGCAACCTAACGTTCGGGCCGGTGGGCAAGCAAATTACGGCA
>JBCNQO010000178.1:0-5023 GCA_039592825.1 Flavobacterium sp. | reverse complement strand
GCGGATTCCATGCGCGGCGAGATCATGCGCCGGTTCTCTGCTGATGATTCGATGGGGGGTCGCATGTCCCGAGGCATGAGTTCAGGTCTTGGAATGCGCGATCCCTTTCTGAAATGGCCGCCAAAAGTTGGGCGCGCTTTACCGCAATCTCGCTATTGGCAGTCTCAAACGCTTGTTTGCTGATGTTTTCCTGATTCGACGCGATTGCCACTTCGGCCGTCGATTGGTCAAAACGGCTTGCGAATTCGCGTCTGTCCAGAATTACCAAAGTGTCGCCTTTGTGCACGAACTGATTTTCGTCAAAACGCACCTGGGCAATAAATCCCGGAATGCGCGATAGGATTGGCGTTACGTATTGTTCCACTTGAGCGTCGTTTGTTTCTTCGTGGTTGCTGTAGAAGATAAAGAACCGTATTCCGGTCGCGATTCCGCCAACGAGCAAAATCGCGGCAATCCAGTTTACGAGCCTGTGAAAAATGCGGTTGTATCGGTTTTTGGTGCTCATTGCAGTTTTCCTTTTAGGTGTTCGATCTCGATTCGTTTCAAAATAAGGTTGGCTTTGTTCGACGCGTGCCTGTATCTCGCCTCGATAAGCGCGTTGTCGGCATCTGTCATTTCGGTGATCAACACCATTTGTTGTCTATATTTGGCGCTCACGATGCGATAGTTGTCTTTGGCAAAATTCACGGCTTCGGCGCTCAAAATTAGGTTTTTGTCCATTTCGGAATATTGGCTGCTGAGTTCAAAAAGCCGGTGTTTCTGGCTGTCGCCGATTTCTTGTCTCCCGATTTCGGCTTTCACCTGATTTTCCCTCGCGATCGAAACATTCTTTCGGTTGCGCCACGCATCGGTGATCGAAAAATGGAATTGCAGCCCGATTTGCCCAAGCGTGTAAGGAAAAGGATCTTGCGGAAAAAACAGCGTATTCGGATACCTAAGTCCGTAATTGCCGAATAGGCTTATAGTCGGGAAATAGTCGGCTTTTGCGATTTTCGTATGGATTTCGGATATCTTTTCCTGGTTTTCAGCCAACGCCAATTCGTGGTTTCGCGACAGGTTTTCGTCCAGATGCAAAAGTTCATTCCGGTCGCTGTACATCGAAGTCGTGTCGGCGATAAAGTGTTCCGATTCCGGAAGTTCCACCAAAATCCGAAGCCGATCTTCGAGAATTCCCATATTCGATCTGTTGGTAAGCGAATCCTGACGCCTTTGACTGATGGCGAGTTGGGCACGCAGAACCTCATTTCTGGTGACGCTTCCGTGTTTGTAAAGTGATTGGGTTTCCTTGAGTCGGACGCGTTCTTCTTTTAGGGCCATATCGAGAAAACCCTGAAGTTGCAACAGTTTGTAAAGCGACAGGAATTGTGTGGCGACTTCGAGCTGTAAGTCTGACTTGATTTTTTCGGACTCAATTTCGGCCGAAACCAACTCCAGCTCACCCAATTTTTTCTCGTTGCGAAGTTTGTTGCCCGAATAAACGGGAAGCGAGATAGAACTCGTTGCCTCGTACATTTCTGGAATCGTGTGGTAATGCACGCCTTGATGGTAATTGTCGTGCCATTCCGTAAGATTAGTGATTCTCGAATAACTGCCGTTCAGGGCAATATTCGGCAATTTCTTTTCGGACGCGATATCCGATTTTCGTCTTGCGATCGTAATATCACGGCGCGCGAGTTCAGACAATTTGTGTCTTTCGGATGCCGTTCGCATGGCGCGATCCAAAGTAAAAGATTGGTCAGTCCGTTGAGAAACAGCCGTAAAGGGCGAACAGATTGCGGTTAAAAGTACCGCTTTTCGCAGATGCGAACCCGTGGGAAGCATCCAATGAATTAAGTCCATATTTCAGATAAAGAACAGGACAAAGTTCATTTAAAGCGCTATGATTCCCAATTTTAAAATATGACAATGATTTATTGATTTCGGACAATTTACGAAATCGAGTGATAATGGCCGTCAGCCCTTAGTATGCCTGCTGTTTTCATATAATCGGACGGTCTTTTTCCCAAAACGGAGTAAAAAGTATTGCTGAAAGTCGGAACACTGTTATAGCCAACTTCGGACGCGATCTGCCCAACCGACATTTTGCCCTCGATAAGCAATTCGATGGCGCGCAAAATCCGCCTTACGGTATAATATTGCATGTACGACATGTTGAGATCTTTCTGGAAAAGCCGGTAAAGCGACCTTTCGCTAAAGCCGAACATTTTGGCCAGATGCGAAAAAAGCAGCGGTTCGCCCAAGTTGTCCTCGAGATGTACGAGCACCGACCGAAGTCTCGAATCCGAAGGTAAAGGCAAAGAAAGCGGCAAAATCTCGAGTCCGGTTTCGTCCAACAGATATTTGAGCGACAACGCAATGTGGAAATTCGGACTCGCCTTTGGCAGATTCCCGTTCCATTTGTTGGTGAACAGCAAAAGTTCCAGAATCAGGTTGTTGACCGGATAAATGCCTTCTGTCCTGAAAAAGTTCGAGTCAGACTTCGCGACCGGAAAATACAGATTGCGCATCACGACTTCGGGTGAACTCGGATGGATCGAATGCAAGACGCCCGGCGGCAGCCACATAAAGTGCAAAGCCGGAAGAAAGTACGTCTTGGTTGGCGTTTTCACGTGCACGATGCCGCCTTCGGTGTACAAAAGCTGGCCTTTTTCGTGTTTGTGTTCCGGAATAAAAACCTCGCCCATGTGATCGTGGTGGCAATAAATGCTTTTCGGATCGCGGTCAACTTCAGAGATATAGTACTGTGTCATTTGTCCGATTCGGATAAATATCAGACGAAAGTAAATATTTCGGTTCAGGCTTCCAAATGTAATTTTGTTTGTTATCCTGTAAAAACCAAACCAGATGGATTCAACTATATCGATTTCAGAACGACTTTTATACAAGGCTTACGAGCCGAAAATTTTCACGGCCGAACAAGGCGCGAGCTTGATCAAAGACGGAATGGTAATCGGTTCCAGCGGATTCACCAAAGCCGGCGACAGCAAAGCCGTACTCAAAGCGCTTGCCGACCGTGCCAAAAACGAGCCAATTGGAATCACTTTGATTACTGGCGCATCTTTGGGAAATGATACCGACGCCGCGCTTACAGAATCTGGTGCGCTTTACAGAAGAATGCCGTTCCAGGTAGATCGCGTGTTGAGGAGCGCGCTCAACTCGGGAAAGATCGCATTTACCGACCAACATTTGAGCGAAACTGTCGAATACCTGAGAAACGGCGATTTGCCAAAAGTTGACATCGCGATCATCGAAACCGTAAGTGTTGATGAAAACGGAAATATTTATCCGACATCGTCCGTAGGAAATTCGAGCTTTTTCGCGAAACAAGCCGATAAGGTCATCATCGAGATCAACGAACATTTTCCGCTGTCGTTCAAAGGGATTCACGACGTTTTCGAGCACGGGGATTATCCGAACCGAAAGCCGTTGCATATTTTGAAATCGGACGACAGAATTGGGATGCCTTACATTTCGGTTGATCCGGACAAAGTCGTCGGAATTATCTTCACGAATCAGGCCGACAGTCCGGCCGAAATTTCCGAAGCCGACGAAAAAACGACCGCAATCGCGAGCCATTTGCTGTCGTTTTTCGAATCTGAAATTGCCGCAGGTCGCTTTACCAAAAGCCTTTTGCCGTTGCAAGCAGGAATCGGTAAAGTCGCCAACGCTGTTTTGGGCGGATTGGCCAAAGGCGATTTCGAACATCTCACCATGTATTCCGAAGTGCTTCAGGACAGTACTTTCGACTTGATCGACAGCGGGAAAATGGATTTTGCCTCGGCTTCTTCGATCACGGTTTCGGAAAAATGCTACAATCATCTGACGGAAAATTTCGACCGATACAAAGACAAGATCGTGCTGCGACCGCAACAGATCAGCAATTCGGCCGAAGTCATCCGTCGTTTGGGTGTAATCGCGATCAACACGGCCATTGAGTTCGACATTTATGGAAACGTGAATTCGACGCACATTTCGGGTTCGAACATGATGAACGGCATTGGCGGTTCGGGCGATTTTGCCAGAAATGCACGCTTGTCGATTTTCGTCTGTCAATCGGCTTCCAAACCAGGAAATGCGATCTCCCACGTTTTGCCCATGGCGACGCACGTAGATCACGGTTCGCACGACGTCGATATTCTGGTGTCAGAACAAGGATTGACCGACCTTCGCGGACTTTCCCCAAGAGAAAAAGCTCGCGAGATCATTTCGAAATGTGCGCATCCCGATTACAAGGAAGCACTTCTCTCCTATTATAACGAGGCTTGTCTCAGAGGCGGACACACGCCACATCTGCTCGAAAAGGCGTTCGCTTTTCACAACAATCTTCGCGATTTCGGTCACATGCTTCAAAGCGAAATTTCCCAAAACGGCGTCCAAAAACAGGCCGTCTGATTCGGGAAATTCTAAATACATCACTATTTTTGTGCAAGGCGTCCCTATCAGGCGCCTTGTTTTGTTATGGCCAAAAAAATGTCGTCGCTGTCTGATCTTGGCGGATTCGTATTCTCTACAAACAAGGATTTCGAATTCGACAACAACGAAGCGACAGAAGAAACGCTCGAACCCGTAAAACAGAGGCTCGAAGCCCATCTCGACAAGAAAAACCGAGGCGGAAAAGTTGCCACCGTGATCGTCGGGTTCCAGGGAAGCGAAGACGATCTCAAGGCGCTCGGCAAAATGCTCAAGACCAAATGCGGCGTGGGCGGAGCGGTGAAAGACGGCGAAATCATCATTCAGGGTAACTTTCGCGATAAGGTCATGGAGATTCTTAAGGCTGAAGGTTATCAGGTGAAGCGCGTCGGAGGCTGATTTTAATTGATAATTGACAGTTGACAATTGACAATTATCGCTTGGTGGAATCACTTTCCTGCCACTATGAAACCCAATTACTAATTACTAGCCACTAATAACGAATTATCAATTTTCAATTATCAATTGTCAATTAAAGAATGATCCAACAATCTGAACTTATACTAAACCCAGACGGCAGCGTTTACCATTTGAACCTGCGTCCGGAACATAT
>JBCNQO010000177.1:0-5029 GCA_039592825.1 Flavobacterium sp. | reverse complement strand
GGGCGTCGGTACGCAGACGCCAACATGCGCCTTGCTACAGACACAGGGCGGCGTCGGAAATACCGTAGCGACTTTCAACCTGAACGCCAACTCTCAAGGGATTGCAATGGTTTCTGACTGGCCCGGAATTTACTTCAACAGTTATTACAACGGAGGAACGCGACAGATGTCTGCCTCTGGATATCCGGCCATGATGAACTACAATCCCGGCGGACAATTCGAGTTTACCCTGAACAACACCGCCAATTCGGTCGCGGGTAATTTAGCAGGCGGTACTTTTCTGAGCCGTTTCGTGATCCATCGTGAAAATGGCGCAGGATTCCACTACAGCAATACGGGCGTCACGGGACTTACGGTTTCCAGTGGCGGACTTTATGCCGATCTGGGATGGTTTTCTACGTCGGCCGTTGCCGACATCAATTACGGACGTGGCCTTTCGGCTTCCGGACAGAATGTGGGCGTAGAAGGTCGTGCCAATCATCAGTTTACCAGCACTACAGACAAATTGGGAGGCGTCTTCTACGTGACGGGTTACAACAATACCGCCACTTGGGGATTTCCCGCGGCCGCAACAGTTGGAGCCGTAGTCGACAATACTGTCTATAAAGTCTTCGGATTCGGCATCGTTTCAACCATCGTAAAAGACACACAAGACAAAGACCGCGTGATGGTAGCTCCAGAAAGCCCCGAAGCCTTGTTTCAGGACTATGGAACTGCCCAATTGATCAAAGGACACGCGAAAATCACGATCGATCCTATTCTCGCAAAGAACATTCGCGTAGATCAAACACATCCGCTAAAGGTCTTCGTACAGCTTGAGGGCGACTGCAAAGGCGTTTACGTCTACAACAAAACTTCAGACGGCTTCGAGGTGAAAGAACATCAGGGCGGACAATCTGACGTGGCCTTTTCCTACCAGATCGTAGCATTCCGGGCAGATGAAAACAGAAGTGGAGTCGTGTCGAAATATTCCGATATGAGATTCAAGCCTTTAAAGAGCCGCTTCGAGCAAATCGCAAAACCTGATTTTTCAGCGTCAAGCCCCGAAATGGCTTCCAAAACCGAAGAGAAACTGAAAACATCCGAATCAGAAAAACGTTGAACGAAAAAGCCACCCGAAAAAGGTGGCTTTATTTTTACTCCTTGCGATATTGCTTCGTCTCCTCGAAAATGTGCTCAAGAATCTTGGCCTCCTGTTCGTCAAAAACCATATTGCGTCGCGACATCACGATTCTTGCGGTCTCGAAAGCCTTGTTGGTCATATAGGTCGTGAATCCCGACGCGCCGCCCCAACTGAAGCTCGGCACGAAATTTCTCGGGAAACCAGAGCCGAAAATGTTAGCACTAACGCCCACAACCGTTCCAGTGTTGAACATGGTATTGATACCGCATTTAGAGTGGTCGCCCATCATGAGTCCGCAAAATTGCAAGCCCGTTTTCGCAAAACCATTTTTCTCGTAACTCCAGAGTTTGACTTCCTCGTAATTGTTCTTGAGGTTGGAATTGTTCGTGTCTGCACCCAGATTGCACCATTCGCCAAGCACCGAATTGCCAAGGAAACCGTCGTGTCCTTTATTGGAATATCCGAAAAGCACCGAATTCGAGACTTCGCCACCGATTCTGGAGTGCGGCCCAACAGTAGTCGCTCCGTAAACCTTGGTCGCAAGCTTGACTTGTCCGCCTTCGCACAAAGCAAAAGGCCCGCGAATGACCGAATTTTCCATGATTTCGGAATTCTTCCCAATGTAAATTGGCCCTGTAGACGCGTTCAAAGTCACGAATTCCAACTTTGCTCCTTCCTCAATAAAAATGTTTTCTGCCGCAATTACGTTCACGCTCGACGGAATCGGCTGAGACGTCCTGTCTTCGGTCAAAAGATCGAAATCTTCGCGCAAAGCCACGTCGTTCTTGGCAAAAATGTCCCACGGATTCGCCACCACGATACAATCATCGGTAAATTCGATGATCTCGTAAGCGTCAAAATCCACTTCTTCCTGAGTGTCTTGCGTATAAAAAGCGATGATTTCACCGTTCTTTGCTATCGCCTGTTTCGGCTCGAGACTTTTCACCATTTCGGCCAACACCTCGTTCGGGCAATAGGCCGCGTAAATCATCACGTTCTCTTCCATTTCCACCATCGGGAACTTGTCCGAGAGGTATTCTTCGGTAAGCGTCGTGGTCGTATTCCCCAAATATTTCTCCCATTTTTCGCGAATGGTAAGAATCCCGATGCGGATATCGGCCACCGGACGCGTGAAAGTGAAAGGCAAAAGTGCATTGCGCACGGCTCCGTCGAATAAGATATAGTTCATTTCTAGATTTTCAAGATTTACAGATTGGCAGATTTTAGAACGCATTCCAAAATCCAACCCGAAAATACGAAGTTCTGCGTTAATCCAAAGCCAAAATGAGGTTATTGCTTTGCCATGACAGCTTCTGATTTTTATTTTTTGGGC
The DNA here is from genome assembly GCA_039592825.1 of Flavobacterium sp. Classification (GTDB taxonomy): domain Bacteria; phylum Bacteroidota; class Bacteroidia; order Flavobacteriales; family Flavobacteriaceae; genus Flavobacterium. The sequence continues at coordinate 2,573 of JBCNQO010000177.1, read as the reverse complement.
GTTGCGCCGGCCTTGAAAATCCAGTTGCAGTAGCAGCGGCAGTGCGCAGGCCGTCGCCAGGCTCAAGGCACTCGCTATGTCTTTTGCTGTTCGCAAAGCCATGAGCTTAAATCCCGAAGCTTCGGGACAGTGATCCTTAACGCGGGCATCGGTCATCCCCAAATCATTTGGGTCGAAATCGAAAAACCGGTTCCAAAGGTCTAACACCTAACAAGTCTTAAAGACCTAACTGGTTTAAAACCTAACAGGTCTTAAACTTCCAAATTCAAAAAATGGTCACAAAAACCAGTAGTGACATGGCATCCAACAGAATTCAACAACCGAGAGGTCTAACACCTAACAAGTCTTAAAGACCTAACAGGTTTTAAAACCTAACAGGTCTTAAACCTCGAAACTCAAAAAAACGCCCACGAACCCAATAGCGACAGGCCATCCAACAGAAATCGACAACCGACAGGTGTAACACCTAACAAGTCTTAAAGACCTAACAGGTTTTAAAACCTAACAGGTCTAACAGCTAAGAAGACAAAAGTTTATATGCCGAAAATCTTTCAATCTTTCAATCTTTCAATCTTTCAATAAAGAACAAAAACAAAAAAGCCCTCCAAAAAGGAAGGCTCTTCGTAATTTGAACACTAATTCGAGATTCGCAATTACTTGCTGAATTTCGCGTATTTGTTTTTGAACTTGTCGATACGACCAGCCGTGTCGATAAGTTTCGATTTACCAGTGTAAAAAGGGTGAGATGTACGAGAGATCTCCATTTTCACCACAGGATATTCAACTCCTTCGTGTGTGATAGTTTCTTTTGTGTCTGCAGTTGACTTGGTGATGAAAACCTCGTCGTTAGACATGTCCTTGAAAGCGACTAGTCTGTAAGATTCCGGGTGAACTCCTTTTTTCATGGTGTATCCTTTTTTATGCCGCTTTTCGTCCTGAAGCTTCTAACGAAGGTGTGAACTACGAACAGCTTTTGATTTTACTGTTTAATTTTGAGTGTGCAAATGTACGATTATATTTTAAAAATCAAATTCTTTCGACACATTTTTCGGGTCTTATATTTTCAGGAAATCGTGCAACCTTAATTCCTATATTTGTTAACCAAAATAAACAACTAGAACAATGAACCCAATCATCAAGAAAAACGGGACAACCTACGGGATAATCCTGGCCGTTTTCGGCATTGTAGTGACTACGACAACTTACGTAATGCAAATGTATTCAGCATGGTGGATTTCTCTCACCACATTTATAGTGGCCATCGCGATTTACTGCGTCATGATGTCCAAAACCAAAAAGGAACTCGGTGGCATCTACTCTTTCAAAGATGCGTTCACGACTTATTTCCTTGCCGCGGTGATTTCTACATTCATCAGCACTACCTTCAACATCACGCTTTACAACTTCGTAGATCCTGAAGCGAAAGAAATCGTAAAGGAACACACCATAAAAAGTACCGTGAGCATCATGGAGAAACTGGGAACGCCGTCTTCCCAAATCAATAAAACCGTAGAAGACCTCGAGAAAGACGACCCGCTTTCTATTGGCAAACAAGCCTTCGGGGGCGTAATCGGCCTTGCCGTAAGCTGTCTTCTAGGACTCGTACTCGCTGCCATTTTCAAAAGCGGCACTACCCCACTAGAATAAATGAATTTATCTATAGTAATTCCGCTTCTCAACGAAGAAGAGTCGCTTCACGAACTGCACGACTGGATCGTCCGCGTGATGGACAAGAACCAGTATTCGTATGAAATCCTGTTCATAGACGACGGAAGTTCCGACAATTCCTGGCAGATCATCGAAACGATCTCACACGACAACCCGAACGTGAAAGGCATCCGGTTCATGAAGAATTTCGGGAAGTCGCAAGCTTTGCACGCCGGTTTTGCCGCGGCCAAAGGCGATGTCGTGATCACGATGGACGCCGATCTTCAGGACGATCCCGAAGAGATTCCGGAGTTGTATTCGATGATTGCAGATGAAAAGTTCGACCTGGTTTCGGGTTGGAAGAAAAAGCGCTACGACAATGTCGTGATGAAAAACCTTCCGTCGAAGCTGTTCAATTGGGCTGCGAGAATGACTTCTGGCGTAAAGTTGCACGATTTCAACTGCGGACTCAAGTCTTACGACAACCGTGTGGTGAAAAACGTCGAAGTTTCGGGCGAGATGCACCGATACATTCCGGTTTTGGCCAAGAACGCGGGTTTCAAGAAAATAGGCGAAAAAGTCGTAAAGCACAGAGCGCGCAAATACGGAGAGACGAAATTCGGGATGAACCGCTTCATAAACGGTTTCCTGGACTTGATCACGATCTGGTTCCTGTCGCGCTTTGGCAAAAGCCCGATGCATTTGTTCGGGGCTTTGGGCTCGTTCATGTTCATCATCGGATTTTTGTCGGCCGGCTATATCGGGATCGCCAAACTCGTGCGCCTTTACGATCACCAGCCCACGATTCTCGTAACGCAGAATCCGTGGTTTTACATTTCGCTTGCCACGATGGTAATAGGTACGCAATTGTTCCTTGCCGGATTTTTGGGCGAGATCATTTTGCGCGCCAAGAGCAGCAACGATAG
>JBCNQO010000176.1:0-5036 GCA_039592825.1 Flavobacterium sp. | reverse complement strand
ACTCCGATAGTTAATACGACTACTTCGCTTTCTTACAGCAATTTGACCGTTACGACTTCTTACCGTGCAATCGTCCAAAGCGGATCTTGTGCCACGGCGAATTCTTCGGTCGCGACAATCACTGTAACTCCGGCGTCTGTTGGTGGAACGGTTTCTGGAAGCGCGACGGTTTGTGCACCGACGAATTCGGGTGCTTTGAACCTGACCGGAAATACCGGAAACGTGATCGGTTGGGAATCTTCGACGAACAATTTCGCGACTGCGGGAACTCCGATAGCTAATACTACGACTTCACTTTCTTATACGAACCTTTCGGTTACGACTTATTACCGTGCGATTGTTCAAAGCGGATCTTGCGCCACGGCGAATTCTTCGGTTGCGACGATCACCGTGACTCCGGAGTCTGTCGGTGGAACGGTTTCGGGAAGTGCGACGGTTTGTGCGCCGACGAATGCCGGAACTTTGAACTTGAGCGGAAATATCGGAAACGTGATCGGATGGGAATCTTCGACTAACAATTTCGCGACCGCGGGAACTCCGATCGCCAATACTACGACTTCACTTTCTTACAGCAATTTGGTTGTCACGACTTACTATCGTGCAATCGTTCAGAGCGGATCTTGCGCCACGGCGAATTCGTCTGTTGCGACAATTACCGTGACTGCAGCTTCTGTAGGCGGATCGGTAAATACGAACACTACGGTTTGTACGGGTTCGAACAGTGGTACTTTGACTTTGAGCGGAAATGTCGGAAATGTTATCGGTTGGGAATCTTCAACCAATAACTTCGCGACTGCGGGAACTCCTATTGCAAATACTACGACTTCGCTTTCTTACAGCAATTTGACCGTTACGACTTCTTACCGTGCCATTGTGCAAAGCGGAAGTTGTGCCACTGCGACTTCTTCGGCTGCGACGATTACCGTGGCTCCGGCCAACGTTGGCGGAACGCTTTCGGGAGACGCGACTTATTGTTCGCACACGAATTCGGGTACTTTGACTTTGTCGGGTTACACCGGAACGCAATTGGCTTGGGAATATTCTTATGACAACTTTGCTACAGCAGGCGTTCCGTTTGCGAATGCTGGCGCGACTTTCAACTATTCGAATGTAAGTCAGACCACTTATTATAGAGTGTCGGTTTCTAACGGTTCTTGCGCTGCCCAATATTCTACGGTAGCCGTGATTTCGGTCAACAACAATTCTACATGGACCGGAACTGTCGATACCGATTGGCATACGGCCGGAAACTGGTCGTGCAATGAGGTGCCGCAGAACTATACGGTGGTTTTGATTCCAAGTGTGACGAATCAGCCTGTGATAAGCGCCGATGCTTTCGCTTATTCGGTAACGATGAATACGGGAACGACTTTGTTGCTCACTACTGGAAATGATCTGGCGGTGACCGATGCGATCAATTCCCAAGGTTTGCTTACGGTTCAGAACAACGCGAATCTGCTTCAGATAAACAATGTGGCCAACACCGGGGTTTCCAAAGTGAGAAGAACGAGCTCGGCTTTGATGCGTCAGGATTACACGCTTTGGTCTTCGCCGGTTAGCGGACAGAATCTGTTGCCTTTCTCGCCTCAAACATTGACCACGCGTTTTTACATCTATAATGTGTCGCTTAATCAATACAACACGATTTCCGATCCTGCCAATACGCAGTTCAATTCGGGTGTAGGTTATTTGATAAGGATGCCGAACAACCATCCTACGACGCCAACGGTCTGGAACGGCGAATTCACCGGAGTGCTTCACAACGGGAACGTGAATGTTCCGTTAACGAATATCGCGGCAGGACAACGCTTCAACGCTGTCGGAAACCCTTATCCGTCGCCGGTTTCGATGCAGACTTTCGTTACCGACAACGCGGCAAATATCACTGGAGCACTTTATTTCTGGAGAAAAACCAACAATCCGGTGAGTCCGAGTTATTGTTCGTGGACTTCAGGCGGAGGATTCGTTTCTAACGGAGAGGCTCAGGTTGTCGATCCGCAAGGCGTTATCCGTACAGGCCAAGGCTTCTTTGTCGAGGCTTCGGCTTCCGGAACGCAAGTTAGTTTTAACAATGCTCAACGTTCTGGCGACAATGCGAATCAGTTCTTCAGAATGGCCAATGAAATCGAAAGACATAGGGTTTGGCTGAACGCGACGGGAGCGAACAACGCTTTCTGTCAGACTTTGGTCGGATACATTGAAGGTTCTACAATGGGCAATGACGCCCAGATCGATGCAAGGTTTTTTAACGACGGCGACATTTCGTTCTATTCGTTGATAGGAGACGAGCGCTTCGTAATTCAAGGCCGTACTTTGCCTTTCGAGAACACAGACGTCGTTCCTATGGGATTCCGTGCGACTACTGCGGGAACCTTCCAGATCGCTATCGATCACAAGGACGGATTGTTCGAGATAGGGCAGGACGTTTTCGTTCGCGATACTTTCACTGGAATCGTTCACGACCTGAACTCGGGTGCTTACAGCTTTACGAGTGACGCCGGCGTTTTTAATACGCGTTTTGAGATCGTTTATCAGAATTCGCTTCAAGCGCATAATCCGGCGTTTAACGATAATTCGGTTGTCGTATATAAGGACAAGGAGAATTTCGTGGTGAACAGCGGCAACGTCGATATGGCGTCGATCAAGGTTTACGATGTACTCGGAAAATTGATCAAGGAAGTCAAAGACATCAATGCGTCCCAAACCACGTTTGCCGTTGGTGGAGCGAATCAGATGTTGATCTTCAAGATTTATTCGACAGAGAAACAACAAGTGATCAAGAAGGTCGCAAATTGATCCATCGGACATAAAAATGTAAGAACCCTTTCACATCGAAAGGGTTTTTTTATTGGAGTTAACCGACGTTTGACCAAAGTGCATCCGACAAAAAACACATTTGCACAGACCAAAGTGAATCGATTCGACGAAATGCAAGCTTAAACGAGTTTTCGGGTCATTTGTCGGAATTATTTCACACAGGCGAATCGCCGACCTACTTTTGTCGTGTAAATAATAACAAACACACCCACTTAAGAAATGAAAACAGTAAAGCTAACATCAACACGTCAGGACATCCTGAATACCAATGCAGACGCTACAGCTATGCGTTTGTTCGTGATGTTGGCTTTTATGTTGCTTTCTTGCTGCGGTGTTTTTGGGCAATCTACTGAGGCTAAGTCTACTGATACATCGGTTGTAATCGAAAATGTTACAGTCGGTGGAAAAGAAGTGAAGGCGGAAGCTTCTAACTCGAACCGTCAGCTGGAGCTTGTTCAGTGGTTCATGGGAGCCAAACAGGTTAGCCCGGCAATGCAGACCAAAACTGCAAAGGAGAACGAAACTCCAAAGAGAATTCTTATCAACTGCGGGATGACGCCAAACCGAATCCTGAGCCGCACTTTGCTTAAAAAGGCTATGCAGCATGAGGCGAACATCGCGTAACGAAACGTTTTATTTATAATTTTTAGGTTAAGTTAGTTGGACGAAAAACCTTCCGTGGCAGGGAGGTTTTTTTTATGCGCTAAAGTGATCGAAACTTCTCAAAACGAGAATTTTAGCTTGTTGACAATCATTCTTAATTGTTGATAAATAGCATCAAATCCTAATTTCTTGTGTTAAATTTTATTTAAATTTACCAACTGTCACATTGTGTAATACTGTTGTAAGAATACTTACATTAAAAAACGCAATATGCTGATTTTTAAGGATGAAATTCGCAGTTCGTCGGATATTTTGTTTGATTGGTCGATAAAGTGCAGTTTTTAAGACTTGTCGACATTTGAAATTCGAAACAAAGTGTAAATTTATCCGCTTATCCGTTACGTTATCGTTAATTCATTAAGAATTTTTGAGGTGAATCTGAAAAATGTGTCGGTAAACTAAGAAATATTCCAAAATAATACCACAAACCCTAAAACGCCCATTATGATAAAAACATTACCCCGAACTGGAATGTCCACTTCCTTGGCATTTCGTAGGTTTTTATTTTTTGCCGCTTTTGTTCTTTTCTTTTTTGGACTTTCCGGTAATGCGCAGGTAGCAAGTAACTATACTGCGTCCTATGCCGCTTATCCAGGTGGCGCCGCTATGGACTTGTTGGATCCGAATACAAAATCACAATTGATTACAGGTATTTGGGACAACGCTATTGTCAACACTCCAATCGGATTCACTTTCAATTTTAACGGAACGAATTATACTAGTTTGAATGTTTCGGCGAATGGATTCGTCACTTTCGGCGCCACTGCACCATCTGTCGGGAATTCCACGCCAATTTCATCTGGTGAAGCTTACGCCGGTGCGATATCGGCTTTCGGCTACAACTGGGCGGTTTACGCAAATGCTCCCGGTCTTCCAGCTCCTCAGGCAAACTCTGTGGCGAAAGATTTGTCGGGTTCTCCTGGTTCTCGCATCCTTAAAATCGAGTGGAGAAATGTTAGAAGAAATGACGCTACAAATACTACCGATTATTTCGACTTCCAGATTTGGTTATATGAAGGAACGAATGTGATAGATGTCCGTTTCAATACACAAGCCAACAATGTAGGAAACAACCTGAATCTAGCTCAACTTGGTTTGAGAGGAAGTGCCAATACGGATTTTAACAACTATTCTCACGGGAATACAACTTGGGCTACTCCCATTAATAACGGGCCAAACACAAATGCAAGCGCGATGATTGTCCGTACAGGTAGTATCAGAATCGCTGCGGGTTCACCAAGAATCTTCACCTGGACGCCGGCAGGCTGTTTGACGCCTTCGTCTTTGGCAGTCACACCAGGTTCGGTAACGGGCAACGGTGCACAAATTACCTGGACTGCCACTTCACCGGCTCCTTCCAGCGGTTACCAATACTACTATAGTACGAGCGCTACGACGCCATCGCCAACAGCTACCCCGACATATGCGGCCGCTACGAACAATGCTACGATCACCACAATGAACGGTGGTACGAACTACTATATTTGGGTAAGATCGAATTGTGGCGGAAGCTACAGCCCTTGGGTTGGTCCGGTAAATATCACTACACTTTGTGC
>JBCNQO010000175.1:0-5116 GCA_039592825.1 Flavobacterium sp. | reverse complement strand
CCATGATCAAAGCCCAACCAATGATCCAGGCGATGATTTCACCGAAAGCCACGTAAGAATAAGTGTACGCACTTCCCGAAACCGGCACCATCGAAGCGAACTCCGCATAAGCGAAAGCCGCGAAACCACAGGCCAAAGCCGTAAAGATGAAAAGGAAAATGACCGCCGGACCGCCATCTGAACTGGCTTTCCCGATGGTACTGAAAATTCCGGCACCGATGATCGCCGCGATACCGAAAGCCGTCAAATCCCTCGCGGTTAGGTGTTTGCCCAAAGATGCGTGTCCGTCGAGTTCGTTGTTCTCTACCTGGCGCAAAATGTCGCTCACGCTTTTCTTTCGGAATAAATCTTGAAATGCCATGTTTGGTTGGTAAGGGTTGAAAATTTTCAAAGGCGCAAAATAAGGTTTTTTGAAAAACTTCCGTCCAAAATTACGAGGCTTGTAAATCTCGTCCCAATATTTTGACGCATTCCCAAATATTCGACAGGCATAATCTAAACTTATTCCGAAATCAAATCTAATAATGATTTTTGATTGAAATTTCGTACCGTCCGAACCTATTTTTGCGGCATAAAAATAACTTTTAAAGCCAAATATTTATGTCATTCGTAGGTAAAAAATTTCCAAGCATCGCTGTAGACGCCATCTCTGAAATGGGCGACAACCTAAAGATCAACATCTTCGAGGAAGCCACAAACAACAACAAGAAAGTATTGCTTTTCTGGTATCCGAAAGACTTCACTTTCGTTTGCCCTACAGAATTGCACGCGTTCCAAGCCGCTTTGCCGGAATTCGAAAGCCGCAACACTATCGTGATCGGAGCTTCTTGCGATACTAACGAGGTGCACTTCGCCTGGTTGAACACGCCAAAGAACAACGGTGGAATCGAAGGTGTGACTTACCCGATCCTTGCCGACACGAACCGCAACTTGTCGAACATCCTTGGAATCCTTGACATCGAGTCTAGCGAATACAACGAAGAGAACGACATCGTTTTGGTAGAAGGCTCGAACGTGACTTACCGCGCGACTTACCTTATAGACGAAACCGGAAAAGTTTTCCACGAAAGCGTAAACGACATGCCACTTGGCCGTAACGTAGGCGAATACCTTCGTTTGATCGACGCATACACGCACGTACAGACCAAAGGTGAAGTTTGCCCTGCAAACTGGGAAGAAGGAAAAGAGGCGATGTTCGCTACGCGTGAAGGTGTTGCCAACTATTTGAACAACTAATTAATTGACAATGGATAATTGATAATTGACAATTTTACTGAACCTAGAAGTCGGAAGTTTTTTTCGCTTTTCAAAGTCCATCAGGTTCGGAAACAAATCGTCTGCCGCCAATTATCCATTGTCAATTGTCAATTATCAATTTTATGGTAGTAGAACTAACAACAGACACCCTGGCCGACGTAATCGCCCAAAACGAGAAAGTCGTCGTGCAATATTCGGCGTCGTGGTGCGGGAATTGCCGTATCATGAAGCCCAAGTTCAAGAAATTCGCTTCTGAAAACGAGAACGTGACTTTCGTGATCGTGGACGCCGAGAATTCTCCGGAATCGCGCAAGCTCGCCAACGTTTCGAACCTTCCTACTTTCGCGTCTTTCAAAGGCGGACAGTTGTTGAGCGAGACACAGACGAACAAAGCCGAGGTTTTGGCAGAACTCGTAACCGAAATCTCCTCAAACTGATGAAACTTCCCGTTATCAAACACCTTACGGAGTTCATCGAGCAGAACGACCAGGATTACGTGATCGAAGCCGTGGAAGTGCTCGAGGCGCTTACCGAAGTCCCGTCGCTCAAAGACGAGGAACTGGATGTAATTGGCGAACTCATCTCGAACATGTACGGAGCGCTAGAAGTCGCGAAAATGGTCCAATCGGGAACGCCCAAAAAAGAAGCCCTGAACGCTTTCATGCAACGCGTACTGGGTTCCATAGACAAATAAGCATTATTTATTACATTGATTGGTTGAAAACGCCTCGGGATTCCTGGGGCGTTTTTGTTTGCCTATAGCTTACAGCCTAAAGCCGGCAGCATTGTTTATTACTTTCTTCAAAACTTCTGTTTCCCCAACAATCCCAAGGTGTAAACCTTTTCTATATTGCATCAAATTCACCTTTTCATGAAATTCAGATTTTTACTTCCGATGCTGGCTTTATCGGCAACCTGCCTCGCCCAAGACAAGATTCTCACGCGATACAGCGCCACGATAAATGCCGAGATCAAAGGCGAAGGAACGGCCACGGTAACCTATACCAAACCAGACGTTCCTGGCAATTCGTACGTTATCGACAAAGGCGACATCAAGGAAATAAAGTTCGCAGACGGACGCGTGACCGAATTCCCGGCCGACATTTTCGAAAAATTCACCATTGCCGAAACCGAAGCGAGAATCGTGAAGATCATCACCGAAAACGCGTTCGACAACGAAAAGGACATGACCAAGATCAAAGCCGAGTTCGTCAACGGCAAATTGGTGGTGGAAGGCGGAACGGTCAAAGACGGCGCTTACGATTTCAAGGACGTGAAGTCTTATCCGCCCGTCGGAAAAAAAGACGGCGACCGCGCCAACGTGAGCGTTTGGGTCATGGGCGCAGACAAAGCCACGTCGTCCAAATGGGAGAAAAGACGCCTGATCATGCTCGTGAAAGGTCAGGATACGGCTTTTGAACTCTATAATCTTATGAAACACTTAAATAACGCGCTCAAAGCCCAGAAATAAGCTGCAAGGTCTAACGGCCACGGCATTTTTCTTAATTTTGCGCCTTAAAACAAATACACATGTCAACAGTAACTTTGGGCGGAAACGCCATCCATACCAGCGGTGAACTTCCTAAAAAAGGAGAAACGGCCAAGAATTTCGAGCTAGCGAAAGACGATCTTTCCACGGCGACTTTGAGCGATTACGCCGGAAAGAACGTGATCCTGAACATTTTCCCGAGTATCGATACGCCAACGTGCGCGACATCGGTAAGAACGTTCAACAAACGAGCTTCTGAGCTTGAAGGCACGGTGATCCTTTGCGTTTCGCGCGATCTGCCGTTTGCCCAGAAGCGTTTCTGTGGAGCCGAAGGCATCGAAAACGTTTATTGCCTGTCGGATTTCAAGACCGGACAATTCGGAAAAGACTACGGACTCGAGATCGAAGACGGAAAACTCGCAGGTTTGCACTCGCGCGCCGTCGTGGTAATCGACAAAGAAGGAAAAGTCGCCTATAGCGAACAAGTGGCCGAAATCGCCGACGAACCCAACTACGAAGCCGCTTTGGCGTCTCTGTAATGGAATTCGAAAGAGACAAAACGTTCTTTAGCGGCCGACTCAAAAGCGTGAAATTCGCCTTTTTGGGAGCCGTGAAACTCATCACCACCGAACACAGCGTGATGGTGCAATTCTCGATCGGGATCGCGATGACGGTTCTCGGTTTCGTAAAGCACATCTCGCCAACCGAATGGATCTTGCAGACGTTCGCCATCGGACTGGTCATGAGCATAGAAGGACTCAACACGGCCGTGGAAAAGATAGCCGATTTCGTGCATCCGCAATTCCACGAGAAAATCGGTTTCATCAAGGACATAGCCGCCGGAGCCGTATTTTTTGCCGCCATGACCGCAATTGCCGTCGGGGCGCTCATTTACATACCAAAATTCATCTAGAAACCATAAATGGCCAAGACAAGAAAGACCGAACCCAAGACAGCCGAAAATAAGGAACCCAAGAAAAAACGCCGCCTTTCGAGAAGAAACGAAATTCTCGTGGGCTCGTTTCTCGTATTGGTTTCGATAGCGCTTTTGCTGTCGTTCATCTCGTTTTTCATCTATTGGAGAGAAGACCAAAGCACGCTCGTCTCGTGGGCAGACAGAAGCCTCAAGGCGAGAAACTGGCTCGGGAAATTCGGTGCCTGGCTGGCCGACCTTTTCATCTTTAAAGGATTCGGTGCCGCGTCATTCTTGTTCGTGAAGCTGTTTTTCCTTACCGGATCTTTTCTGGTGCTGGACGTTCCGTTGCGAAAACTCAAGAACATCTGGTTCTGGGATCTTTTTGCGCTTATCGTGGTTTCGGTGCTTTTTGGATTTTTCGCCGACGCGCTTCCCGAGTTGGGAGGAACTGTCGGTTATGAAATGAACATTTTCCTTCAGGATTACATAGGAAGCACGGGAACATTCCTGGTTTTGGCGTTCGGAATCATCATTTATCTGATCTACAAGATCAAAGTTTCGCCAGACAAGATCAAGAGTTTCTTCGAACGCAAGAAAAGCGAGATCGATGCGGAACTGGCCAAAATGAAAACCGGGCCGGCCGTTGCAGACAACGCGGGCGACGCTTACAATCTAGAGGAATTTGCGACAGATGAAAATCCGAAGGAAGAATTCCGATTCAATCCTTTCCCCGAAGAAGACGAAGAGGAAATTCCGGAACCTGTACTGAAAGTCGCCTCGAAATTCGAGATAGACAAAGAGGCTTTGCGCCCGACTATAGAGCATTCGTCAGAGATTTCTCTTACGACCGAACCCAAACACGAAGCCGCTTTCAACCCGCTTCCTACGCCTGTTGCCGCGCCTCACATCATCACTACAGAAGACGAAGCGTTCACGATCGAGCAAGCGCCCGAAGAAGACATTGTAGAAGAAAACCTCGCGGCTCGTCTGGTTGAAGATTTCGGGCTTTTCGATCCGACTTTAGAACTTTCCAACTATAAGTTCCCGACGATCGACATGCTCAAGGATTACGCTGGTGGTGGTATCACGATCAATCAGGAAGAACTTGAGGAAAACAAGAACCGAATCGTCGAGACACTTCGCAATTACAAGATCGACATTGCCCAGATCAAGGCGACTGTCGGGCCATCGGTGACGCTTTATGAAATCGTGCCCGAAGCCGGAATCCGTATCTCGAAGATCAAAAGTTTGGAAGACGATATCGCGCTTTCATTGTCTGCACTCGGAATCCGTATCATTGCGCCAATTCCGGGCAAAGGAACGATCGGTATCGAGGTTCCGAACCAAAAACCGACCATCGTTTCTATGAAGAACGTGATCGGATCTGCCAAATTCCAGGAAGCCGAAATGGAACTTCCTATCGCTTTGGGAAGAACGATCTCGAACGAAACTTT
>JBCNQO010000174.1:0-5123 GCA_039592825.1 Flavobacterium sp. | reverse complement strand
GCATCCAAAAGGAATATCCGAATAAACCTGGCGAGTCTTTGGCGAACGCTTCCGAAATCATGAGTCCGAAGCAGGCGCATCCGGCGTTCTACGGCTGTTACGACTGGCATTCGTCGGTTCATGGACATTGGAGTCTGGTTTATTTGCTGAACCGTTTTCCAGATTTGGCCGATCGCGACGAGATCGTTTCCAAGCTCAAAACGAATCTGTCCAAAGAAAATATCGAGGCCGAAATCGCTTACCTGAATCGTCCGCAGGAAAAGTCTTTCGAGCGCACTTATGGCTGGAATTGGCTGTTCAAACTACAGCTCGAGCTCGATCAGTCAAATGAAGTTTATGCGAAAGAATTGGCGTCGAATTTGCGTCCGCTGACCGATATTTTCATCGAAAGATATAGGGCTTTTTTACCGAAGTTGCTTTATCCGGTTCGCGTCGGAACACACAATAACACCGCGTTCGGTCTCACTTTCGCCTGGGATTATGCCGTTTTTACGAAGAATGAGGCTTTCCAGAAATCCATCCGTGAAAACGCAATTCGGTTTTTCGGGAAAGACGTGAATTATCCGTACCAATTGGAGCCGTCGGGAACCGATTTCTTGTCGCCTTGCCTTGAAGAAATCGCGATCATGCAACGCGTTCTGCCCAAATCGGACTTCCTGAAATGGACTAAAAATTTTATGCCGCAATTGTCCAAAAAGAACTTCGATTGGGAAGTCGGGAAAGTCGCCGACGCGTCAGATCCGCAACTTGTGCACCTTTACGGACTCAATTTCTCGCGTGCGTGGAATCTCTATCGGCTTATCAAACAATACCCGAACGAATTTTCGCACCTGAAACCGCTTGCAAACAAGCATCTCGATTATTCACTGCCAAAAGTCGTCGACGGCAATTACGAAGGCGAACACTGGCTGGCGTCATTCGCTTTTCACGCTTTCGAAGAAAAGTAGCCGATTGCTCTTTTAGGTCATAGCACTTCAGCACTTTAGCACTTTCGCACTTTTTCCCTAATTTTGCCACATGCCAAAAGAGCTTCTCATTCAAGTTTCGCCAGAACAGGCGACCCAGAGCGCTTTCTTGAAGGAACACGCGGCCAAGTTGTTGCGCACTTCCGTAAAAGAAATCCAGCACGTGAACATTCTCAAACGTTCGATCGATGCGCGCCAACGCAGTATCAAGGTCAATCTCAAACTCGAGATTTTCTTTGCCGATGAAAAAGTCACCGAACAAAAAATCGAATTTCCAGATTACAAAAATGTGTCCAATGCACAAGAAGTGATTGTCGTCGGAGCTGGTCCGGCCGGACTTTTTGCCGCTTTGCAATTGGTGGAATTGGGCTTGAAGCCGATAGTTGTCGAAAGAGGAAAAGACGTGAAAGGACGCCGTCGCGACCTGAAAGCGATCAACCGGGACGATATCGTGAATCCCGATTCCAACTACTGTTTTGGAGAAGGCGGCGCTGGAACGTATTCTGACGGAAAACTCTACACGCGTTCGAAAAAACGAGGCGATGTCGACCGAATCCTGAAACTTTTGGTAGCCTTTGGTGCGACACCCGAAATTTTAGTAGAAGCGCATCCGCACATCGGAACCAATAAATTGCCGAAGATCATCGAGGACATTCGCGAAAAGATCATCGAATGCGGCGGAAAAGTTTTGTTCGATACAAGAGTCGACGATATTCTGGTAAAAGCGAATGAAATCCAGGGCATCGTGACCCAAAACGGCGATACGATTTCGGCCAACAAACTCATTCTCGCCACCGGACATTCGGCCCGTGACATCTTCGAATTGCTTCACAGAAAAGGAATCGAGATCGAAGCCAAGCCGTTCGCATTGGGCGTTCGCGCCGAACATCCTCAGGAACTCATCGACCAGATCCAATACAGTTGCGATTATCGCGGAGAATTCCTTCCGCCGGCGCCATATTCCATCGTAAAACAAGTCAACGGACGCGGCATGTACTCATTCTGTATGTGTCCCGGAGGCGTGATTGCGCCTTGTGCCACGAGTCCGGGCGAAGTCGTTACGAATGGTTGGTCGCCTTCGAAACGCGATCAGATTACGGCCAATTCGGGAATCGTCGTGGAACTCAAACCCGAAGATTTCAAGCCGTTCGCCAAATTCGGACCGCTTGCCGCGATGGAATTCCAAAAGAGCATCGAACAACGCGCATTCCAATTAGCAGGACAAACGCAAAAAGTTCCAGCCCAACGAATGGTCGATTTTGCTCAAGCCAAAGTTTCGGCCGATATTCCAAAGACATCTTACGTTCCCGGAACCGAATCTGTCGAATTGGGTCAGGTTTTTCCGGGCTTTCTGACGCAGATCATGAGAGAAGGTTTTCGCGAGTTCGGAAAATCGATGAAAGGTTATTTCACGAACGACGCCATTTTGCACGCGCCCGAGTCGAGAACTTCTTCGCCAGTGCGCATTCCAAGGCATCCGGAAACGCTGGAACACACACAGATCAAAGGGCTTTATCCTTGCGGAGAAGGCGCGGGTTACGCCGGAGGTATCGTGTCGGCGGCGATCGATGGCGAGAAATGTGCGCTCAAGATTGCTGAATCGCTCGGTCTGTAGTCCGTCTGATAAATCCAAAAAAATAAAAAATCCCGTTCCAAAGACGGGATTTCGTTTTATTGCAAAAGCTTGTCGATTTTCTTCAAAACCGGATCGTAAAGCCGGCAATTGCGTTTCTCGATGATCGAATACAACTGGAAAAGTTTGTCGTCTCGATTCATTTTTACGGCATTGTTGCTGCAAATGTTGTTGCACACTTTCTCCAGAAGAATTCTCGAATCGGCATTTTTGTAAGCCGAAATCGCGTTCTGGAAATCTTTGTTCTCGAAATCCTTGTCTACATTCATCTGCAAAGTCGGATAGAAAGCCGCGTGTGGATAAACCGAGTACGAAAGGTAAGAAGCCTGGGCGTGCTTGGTTAGGTATTGGATGTCGGCTGGATTCCTGAAATTGGCCAAAGTCGCGAGAATTTCGGCCGTTGGATATTTCTGGGCAAAGAACTTCACGCGGGCGTAGTTCTTGTTCTTGAAATTGTTTGTGTAGAAAATAGTGTTCAGCGTCAAAGGCGACACTTTGTTCTCGGCCAACGCCATGGCGGTTAGTTTTGCGAGGCTGGCGTCGGTTTCTACTGCCGTCCATTTGGTGTCATAATCGCGTCCGAACATTCCTTTGAGCTCTTTCTGTAAGCCTTTGGTCGTGGTCTTTTCGTAGTATTTTTTGCGTTCGGCTTTTTCCTTCTGATGCGCCACGGCCACATAAAGTTCGCTGGCGGCGTTCGTTTGGTAGGAAATTACGCCGAGTTTGCGTTCGGCCGTTTCTTCTTCGGTGAGTAGTTTCGAAAAAAGTTCGTAGATCTTGCCCGACTTTCGCTCAACGAGTTCTTCGGAAATCGCGATTTTGGTTTCGGTATTCGACACGGAAATCGCCTTGAGCAGTTCTTCTTCGGATGCAGATTTGAGTTCGATCGCAGTAGTTGTACCTCGTGAGACTCTAACCGAACGGCTGTCGTTTTCGGCCAACAGATTGGCATTTGCGTCCAGTTGCGCGCTCATTGCCCAGGCACACAAAAGGCTCAGGCTCAGCATTACTCTCTTCATAAACATTGGGCGTAGGTGGAACGTTGATTTGGTTTTGCTAGGTACTAAAGTAAAATTCAGCATGTTAGCAGATTTTTGGCGAACGTAAATTTAAACGAAAAAGTATTACGAGGGCGACGAAACGACGGTTTTTAACGCTGAAATGCTTTTTAGGTGGGATTTTCTTACGGATGCCAAGGCGTTAGTAATACATGATTTTTCGCTCTATAACAGAAGTTGTTCTTTTTCCTTTGAGCGTTTTCATTTGTACCCAATTGCCATGTTTGTCGTATATGTATTCATAATTTTCCTCCGAAGTAATTTTCGCATCAGAATCAAAAGTGACCGACCGAACGATATTGTTGTGTTTGTCAAATTCATATTCAGTTGAATTGGCGCGTTTGTCGGTCAATTCGATCATTTTGGAAAGGCTGTTTCTTTTGTGATTTTTATTGTCAAATTCGAATTCAAGCTTGGCTTCGGGCATTATATAAAACTCATCTCTTGTTTTGTTTCCATTTGGGTCAAACGTGGATTTTACACAAAAATCGCGTTTCGTCCGATTTTTTCTTGTCAAATAGATATAACCGACGGGTTTTTTGTTTTCATCATAGAAATAATAGAGTGTCTCGTCGGGAGGAGTTCGTGCGATAGTTTCGGAATACATAATCAGATCACCGTCGTAAACCATATTCGATTCGTATTCTAGAACTACTTTATCCTGTAGTTTGTCAAAATATTTATCCTGAATAAGATTGCCGGATTTGTCCCAATCATATTGCTCACTCACATATTCCTTATCGACACCTATTTTGGTGCGTATTTCGTAAAGTCGACCCGATTTTTCGTAAAAATAATGTTCCGTAAAGTCAAGCTTTCCTTCGTGGGTTGATTCTTTGCGATCCAGTTGGCCATTTTTCGAAAAAAAGGTTTGCGTGAAACTGTCATAAGGTTTGAGGCTCGTAGAATCGTTCCGATAAAGAATTTCCAGGTGCTGTTCTCTGACAGATCGTACCTTGCCATTTAAACCCAGACTTTTTGAACTATCCGCCAGATAAGGTTTATGGCCTTGGGCAAAAAAAGATTGGACAGCAAAAAGTGTCAGTATCGTGATAAATCTGGACATCTAGTTTTGAATTTAGATTTCGGCGTAGTGGCGCTTGCTTTTTGTTTGGACTTTTCTCCAAACCTAACAGGTTTTTAAAACCTGTTAGGTTTCCAAAAATAACCCGTTTGAGCCCAACTCCATTACAGGTTTTCCGCAAAAATTGTTAAACCCGAAAAATCTCCGGAAATCCCAAAAAACCATTCCCTACAAATTAGTATTTTTGACCCCGCATGCAAGAAGAAAAAGTCATACTGGTAAACGAGAAAGACGAGCAGATAGGCCTTATGGGCAAGCTCGAAGCGCACGAAAAAGCCCTTTTGCACAGAGCGTTCTCGGTGTTTGTGCTAAACGACAAGAACGAGCTCATGCTGCAACAGCGCGCGTCCCAAAAATACCATTCGCCATTGTTGTGGACGAAC
>JBCNQO010000173.1:0-5130 GCA_039592825.1 Flavobacterium sp. | reverse complement strand
CGGTTAGCATCACTACAGGCAGATTTCTGTACTTTGGGATGCGTCTGATGTTGCGCAGAATCTCGACTCCGGACATATCGGGAAGATCGATGTCGAGAAACAAAATGCTCGCGCGGTCGAGAGAAGATATGAGTTTGTCCGCACGATTGAAAATCTCGCAATCGTGTCCCAATTCGTCCAGAACCTCGACCAGGAATTGTGCATCGGCCGGGTCATCTTCCATATAGAAAATCATACTACAGTAAAATAAGTATTTCCAACGGATTCGAGGGCTTCGATGTTGCGAGACATTGGAATTGTATAAAAGTTTGGTATTGAGTGAATTGATTTGTACGAATCGCCTTATGGGTTTTGTGCCGATAATTTGAAACGGACGGTCGCTAATTAACAACTATTATCGGTAATTCGCCTATCTTTCCCACTTAAAACTCACTAATTTTCATCAGATGCTTTTCTTTGGCAAAGACACGACTTTCGACTCGAAATATTTCGGACAACTCGACCTCAAGAACCTCGATTCCTGGTACGATTCCACAATCGACCTTAATGGGAAAACGGTAGAAATCGCTATTACTTTCATGTCTGACGAAAAAAAGACGAGCGTTGACAATCTCAAGAAAGTGGAAGCTTATCTTGACAATTTTGCCTTCAACGTCAAGCAGATCGAATCGCTTTTGGCCGACGATTACAACGAAGGCTTGACCGCCAAGGAATACATCGACATACTGACCGAGGAAATCGACGAGGAAGACCTCGTGGACGCAATAGAGAATTACGACCAAAGCCTTTCGATCGAGGACAACATTTTCCAGCAGATGCACCTGATCAACATCACTTTCTATCCCGAGAAGGACGAGGAGATTTTCGCGATTCTCGACTATACGATCTCTAAAGCGCTTACCAACGAATTGCTCGTGGCGCGACTCAATAGAGACAATTCACTCGACGTGATGATCGAAAGCTGATTCCTGGCAAAGCCGATTTTTTCTGCAATCAAAAGCTGTTGTTCGAGTACTTTGTCGAAAACCGAAATCGACGAACTGCACTGTTTTTGCCGTTCGTCGGGAATCCTATCCGCTCGACCGACAAAGTTTACGATTTGATAACCGACTGATAATTTTGACCTCGAAATCGCCAACCACAAGCGATTTAACTTTGTTTCCAAAAGCAAACAGAATGAGGTCACTACTACAATCAGACTTAAAAGGTTACTTTTTTGTAATCTTTTTTATTGCAATTTTTAACATCTCGAACGCCCAGATCGCCCAATGGACTTACGAGCCTGTCGTTGGTGCAACGAGCGGTCCGAATGCCAATAGTGGAGTCGGATCGGGAACTTCTGCTGTGGTGAACAATGGCGGCGGCACGATAGGAACGCAGATCAGGACGGGAATGTCCGGAACGGGATGCGGGAACCAGAATGGCGTGGACGCGTGGGC
This sequence comes from Flavobacterium sp., assembly GCA_039592825.1. Classification (GTDB taxonomy): domain Bacteria; phylum Bacteroidota; class Bacteroidia; order Flavobacteriales; family Flavobacteriaceae; genus Flavobacterium. The sequence continues at coordinate 3,691 of JBCNQO010000173.1, read as the reverse complement.
GCTCGAGCCTTTCAACCCGGGAAGTGTCAACGAAGGAAACGGTGCGCAGTTCAATGCGTCTACAGTCGGCTATCAGAACATCAATTTCACTTGGGATCAACGCTGGTCGAATACGGCTCCGAATACGGTGCGTCTTCAATACACGCTCAACGGGACGACCTGGACGAACTTTACCATGAACGGCACGAATTCCTCGGGCTGCGCCGGATCTTTCAACAACGGCCGCTTCCAGACGAACAACAACGGCGACCAATACAGACGTATCACGGTGAACCTGAGCTCGATTACCGGGGCGAACAACAACGCGAATTTCGGGATCAGGTTGCTTGCCGCGCATTATCAGGCGACGGGACAATTCCGCAGTGCGGACGATTCGAACGTCGTGGCCGGAACTACGGGAACATGGCGTTTCGACAACGTGAATTTTTCGGGAACGCTTATTCCGGGGCCGAATCCTTCGGTGATGAGCGGTACGACTTCGATCTGCGCCGGCCAATCGGCCAACATTAAGGTTCAGATCACGGGCGGTCAAGGGCCGTTCACTTTGGTTTACACGAACGGAACGACTAATTTCACGGTAAACAACTATACGAGTAACGCCAACATTTCGGTTTCGCCTACTGCAACCACGACTTACTCGATCGTTTCGGTGACGAACGCGAATCTTCAGGCGGGAACAGGAAACAGCGGAAATGCCGTAATCACGGTGAATCCGTTGCCGACGGTGAGTGCGACCAATATCACGACTTGCGCCGCCGGAGCGGTAACGATGACTGGCGGACTTCCAACAGGCGGAACGTATTCGATCGGAAATACTTATTCCGGACCGTCCACAACTTTTACCTATACTTATACGAATGCGAACGGTTGTTCGAGAACCGTCGGGCCTTTCACTTTTACGAGAAATGTCGCGCCGGCCATCGCATCCCAAAATACCAATGCCCAAACGACTTGCCAAGGTTCGGCTTTTTCGCCAATCTCGGTTACGGCTTCGGGCACGGGAATTTCATACCAATGGTATTCGAACACTACGGCTGCGGCTTCTGGAGGAATGGCTTTGACTTCATCGGCTGATATTGCTGCCGGATCGCAATCGGACACTTTTACGCCATCGGCTACGACCTCGGGCACACTTTATTATTATGTACAAGTCAATGGCGTTTGTACGCCGGCTGTGAGAAGTGCAGTTTCCGGAGCTTTTACCGTGACTTCTGCAACTGTTGCGGGAACCATCGGTTCGAACCAAACGGTTTGCGCCGGAACGTTGGCGTCAGCAATCACGCTTTCGGGTAACACTGGAACTGTCGTGAAGTGGCAAAAGGCAGACGACGCGGGCTTTGCCGTGAATGTGTCCGACATTGCCGTGACGAGCGCGACCTTGACTCCGGCCAACATCGGAACGATTTTCCAAACGACTTATTTCCGTGCGATCGTGCAGAATGGAACTTGTCTTGAAGTGGCTTCGAACGTGGTTGAAATTACCGTAAAATCTACAACTTGGAACGGTTCAACTTGGAGCGACGGTTTGCCCGACGGGACGAAATCTGTAGTTTTCCAAGGCAATTACACTTCGTCTGGAGACGTTACCGCTTGCTCTTGCGTGGTCAATTCGGGAAGCGTCAATTTCCAGCCAGACGACACTTTGACTTTGCTCGATAATCTATCGGTGAACGGCGGTTCGATGACTTTCGAGAACAATGCCAGCTTGGTTCAGGTCAATGATGTGGCCAATTCGGGCGTCATCCATTACAAAAGAGATACGACGCCTATCCGCAAATTCGATTACACTTATTGGTCTTCGCCAGTGCAGAATGAGTTGCTTATCAACGTTTCGCCTTTGACGCGTGTGGACAAATTCTATTGGTTCAACGCCAGTACTTATGCTTGGGTGAATGCGAATCCTAACACGACCACGATGCAGCCAGGACGCGGTTATATTTTCCGTGGACCGGACGATTACAGCCAGACGATGCCTGTGGTTTACCATGCGACTTTTGACGGTGTTGCGAACAATGGCGAGGTTTCGGTTCCGATTTTCGTGAACGGATCGAACAATTTCAACCTCATAGGAAATCCTTACCCGAGCGCGATCGACGCCGATCTGCTTATGTCCGATCCCGAAAACGCGGCTTCACTTGGCACGGGAACCACGATTTACCTTTGGACGCACAACACGGCCGTGACCAATCTCGAGTACATCTTCAGCGACTACGCGACTTACAACTACACGGGCGGAACGGGAACTTCGCCTGCGCCATCGCCTGGAGCGAACACGAACATCCCGAACGGCTACATCGCCGCCGGACAATCGTTTTTTATTCTGGGAAATACGACGGGAACGGCAAAGTTCAAGAATGCGATGCGCGTTTCTGGTAATAACGACCAATTCTTCAGGAGCGCTGCGGTTCAGAAAGACCGTTTTTGGTTGGAGTTCAAAAATGCTCAAGGTTACTACAAACAGACGCTTTTCGGGTATATGCCAAATGCGACCAACGGATTTGACAGCGGTTACGACGCTTTGTTGTTCGAAGGCGAAAACCCGATCAATTTCTATTCTTTGCTCGATTCTCAGAAACTCGCCATTCAGGGACGCGCTTTGCCGTTTGCCGATTCGGACGTCTTGCCTTTGGGTTACAAAGCCAATGCGGCCGGGACTTTCGAGATCAATCTGATGAAAACTGAAGGCCTTTTCGATGCTCAGGAAATCTATCTGGAAGATCTGGCTTTGAACGTGGTGCACAACCTGAAACAAAGCTCTTATTCGTTTACGACCGCGGCCGGCACTTTCGACACTCGTTTCCGCATCCGTTTTACGGGATCGGCTTTGGGAACGCCGACTGTCGGAACGAGCGATTCTGATATTCTGGTTTTCGGACAGGCCGGAAACGTTAGGGTGAAATCGGCTGCGACCGAAATCGCGTCGGTGGAAATTTTCGACATCAACGGACGCAAATTGGTCGGTTTCGGGAAACTTTCGACGCTGGATTTCGAATTCCCGTTTGAAGTAAAAAACCAGACGGTGATCGCAAAAGTGATTGCGTCCGATGGAAAAACTTTCGTTCGTAAAGTGCTGTTGTGACGAGTATCCGAACCAAATAAAATCGATGAAACACACCAAAAAACGACCAATTGCACGGTCGTTTTTTTTTAACAAAGGCATAACATTTAAATGTCGTCTAGCGATTTTTCTCACAATAATTTAGACGCGCAAACAATAAATCATACTTAATGAGATCAACTTTACCCGATTCTTCGCGGAATCAAAATCATGGTAAGGCAGGCCTTTCGAACGTTTCGGATTACAGTTCCGACTCGCGAAAATTCTCGCCCAAAAGTTGGCTGAACGGCCTTCTTTCGATTTGCTCTTTGGCGCTTTTCCTTTTTGGAATGAACGCCGGCGCACAGATTTCGTATTCTACCCAGAATTCGAACTACACCCAGAACTTCGACAATCTTTTTTCGAGTGTTCCGGCCAACAATGCTACCACAGCGGGCACAATCTTGCCTCAAGGTTGGGCTTTTCTTGAAACCGGATCGAACGGGAATTCTACGATTAGGGTAGATAACGGCTCGTCGAATACAGGCGACACTTTCCTTTATGGAGCCACAGGTAGCAACGAAAGAGCTTTGGGATCGCTTGCTTCGGGAAGTCTTACTTCTCAGATTGGAGCTGTTTTTACCAACAACACGG
>JBCNQO010000172.1:0-5134 GCA_039592825.1 Flavobacterium sp. | reverse complement strand
GGCAATCGACAAAATCAGCGCCGACAAATACAACCCAATCACGAAAAGTGGCGGCAGATATTTCTTCAAAAAACGCGCAAAAGGCGAGCAACTGCACAAACTTTATTACCGCGAAGGCCTTTCGGGCAAAGAGGAATTGCTGTTCGATCCGGAAAAGTTCCAAGCGGGAAAGATCATGGATTTCAATGCAGAACCAAGTTCAGACGGCACGAAAGTGATCTTCAACCTCAGTGAGCAAGGTTCGGAAACCGGAGACGTTCGAGTGTTAGACGTAAAGACCAAAAAGTTTTTGCCCGACGTTCTGCCGCATTCCGAAGGCTATTTTATGGATGGTACAAACGACGTGATCTTTTACGTAGAATACAAAAGTTACGATGTGCACGATCCCGAACAACGCCTGAACGCGCCTTTGAAGCTGCACAAAATTGGCACGCCAGTTTCATCCGACAAGATCATCGCGAGCTCCAAAAACAATCCAGAACTTGGCATTAAGGCTTCCGAAGTTCCGGTTTTGATCAATTTCAAGGAATCGCCTTACGTATTCCTGTACAAAATGACCGTGGACAATTACCTGCAAAGTTATATCGCGCCGGTTTCGGAACTTTCCAAAGGCAAGATCAACTGGAAACCTTTTTCAAAACGCGAAGACGAGATCTGGAAGTTTTTTGCCAAAGGAGACGACATTTTCGCTTACACTACAAAAGACAATCCGCATTTTAGCGTGATCAGGACGTCGGCCAAAAATCCCGATTTTTCCAAAGCCAAAGAAATCGTTTCGGGCACTTCTGAATGGAAAATATCAGATGTAACACCAACCAAAGATTACCTCATCATTTCCAAAAGCAAGAACGAGCTCATTTTTGAACCATTCACTTACAACATGAAAACGGGCGAAATCCAACCTGTGAAGACGCCATTGAAAGGAAATGCCGAAGCCAGCGCGACTTCGCGTGAAAGCAACGAGATCAATTTCATCAATTCAGAATGGAACATTCCGCTCGACTATTACCATTTCGACGTAGATGCGAACAAGTTTTCGAACGGGCCGTATCACTCAGGCATTTCGGCTCCGAACATCGAAAATATCGTCTACGAGGAAGTCGAAATCCCGTCTCACGATGGCGTGATGGTGCCATTGAGCATCGTTTACGACAAGTCCAAATTCAGGAAAGACGGTAGCAATATCGCCATGATGTACGGCTACGGCGCTTATGGACGCGCGACTTATCTGCCAACATTCTCGCCCATTACGATTCCTTTGCTCAATCGAGGCGTGATCATCGCTTTCGCGCACATTCGCGGCGGTGGCGAAAAAGGCCAACAATGGTATTTGGGCGGCAAGAAAACCACGAAGCCGAATACGTGGAAGGATTTTAACGCTTGCGCGGAATTCCTGATAAACAAAAAGTACACTTCGTCGGATAAATTGGGAATTTCGGGTGCGAGCGCCGGCGGAATTTTGATCGGACGCGCCATTACCGAAAGACCCGACCTTTATAAAGTGGCGATTCCGAAAGTGGGTTGTTTGAATGCCTTGCGAATGGAATTCTCTGCCAACGGACCCGGAAATATCCCGGAATTCGGCACAGTTACTATCGAAGACGAGTTCAAAGCGCTTCTGGAAATGGACGTGTACCAACACGTAAAATCAGGAACGAAATATCCCGCACAACTCATTACCACTGGCTTTAACGATTCGCGTGTCGACAGTTTCATTCCAGCGAAATTTGCCGCAATGATGCAATCCAAAAACGGTTCGGACCTGCCGGTTTTACTCGACGTAGACTACAAAGCCGGACATTTCGGCGGCGCAACGGCAGACGAAAGGTTCGCCCAATATGCGCGCGAATTCGCTTTCCTGATGTGGCAATGCGGCGATCCCGAATTCCAGACGAAATAAGATTTGGCAAGTCGTTTCATACAAAAAAGCGGCATCAACCGTCAGAAAACCCAATTTCGTCGAAAAGACGTTAATTAACTTATGTTGAATCTCTTAACCGCATATCTTTAGAATTCCTAAGTTAATAGGATTGGGTGTTTGAAGCCGGGAGATTGGGGAATCTTTCGGCTTCGTTCTTTCTAGTCGGTCTGGAACTTTTCCTGGTCTTTCCAGGTTTGCTCGAAAATGGGCGCTTTCACGTCTTTTTTGGGCGTTTCCTCTACTTGTTTTTTCGACTGTTTCTTTGGTTTGGAAACCTCGTTTTTCGGTTGTTTTTTTTCTTTTTCCATGGGATTCGGATTTGGGAGAAGTTAAGTGCAAATCACTTCGGACTCGGATTCGCGGTATTCGGCGGTGGATTCGAAATCGTGCCCGCCGGATTGTTCGAGGCGTCCGGAGTCGTGCTGGGTTGGGTGTTTCCAGAAGCTTTGTTGCTGGAATTGTTCGTGCTCGTGCTCGTAGAATTCGGCACCGACTGGCTTTCGCTCGCGCGCCTGTGCGTCTGTGGCGCTTCTTTGTTGAGTTCGGCGTTGGCTTTGGTGGCCTTTTTGTTCTGCTCGGCCCTTACCTGAGTCGCTTTGTCGGTTTTCATTTTCGTGGAATCGGTCTGGGCCGACGCAAGTCCGAAAGTAAACAGACAAACTGCAATTAAAACGAAAGTTCTCATAGTCAGAAGGTTTTAGTTGCAATTTCGCGCTTCCCACAAAAAATCCCATTACAGCAATCGGCTAAAAACTTACAGTAAAAAACGGCCAGATCGTCGCGGAAAATTGACCGATTGCCTCAATTGTTTCCCGCCATTTCACCCTTTGGATATTTTAGTCGGATAAATAAAAAACTACCGAAAATGATCCAAAAAATTATGTTATTCAGCCTGTTGCTCATAGGATTGGCGTCGTTCGCGCAAACCGGGGTAACGGTGACTTATTACGACGGCACGACCCAGGGTTTTAACGTGACCACAGCCGGAAAGCTCTATTTTGAGCAAGACAATCTACTCGTGAAAATCGAGGCGACTTCCACTCCAACGACGATTCCGGTGAGCATCATCAGGAAAATCACTTTCTCGAATTCGCTGGCAACCCAAACTTTTGGGCAGAACAAGACCAACATCGTGCTTTACCCGAATCCGGCGAGCGATTACATCAAGATCAAGAGTGACAATTTCGACGCGCTCGACACGAGAATCTACTCGCTTTCTGGCCAATTGGTCTTGAAAGGCAGCTTCCAGTCGGGCGAAGACATCAATGTTTCGGGACTTTCTTCTGGACTTTATCTGGCACAAGTGAACGGCGTAACCATCAAATTCAGCAAAAAATGAAAAAGTTCTTCCTCTTTACTTTGCTTTCGCTGATGGCGATTCCGGCTTTTGCCCAACAGAAAATGCGCGTCCACAATTCGGGCAATGTCATGTACGCCAAAGAAATTTCGGCCGTAGACAGCATCAAGTTCGACAACACTTACGCCAAGTTCAAGACGTCCGACGCGACTTCGACCTTGAATCTGCAAAAGACGTTGGTAGACAGTTTGACGTTTACCGACGCGACTGTCAACCTCGACAAGATCTACATCATCTACAACGGAACCGACAACGCCACGATCATCAATCCTTACGCAAATTCTGGTGTGAACATCACGGCCAATGCGGGAACTGTTGTTGTGGCGGCCACTTCTGGCATCGCGAATCTCGAATACAACATTCTGGGATCTTCGTCCAACGGAAGTTTAACGATGACCACAGACCAGGACGTGATCCTCGCGTTGAACAATTTGACGTTGACCAACCCAAGTGGCGCGGCTTTCGCGATCTCGGGAACGAAAATCACGAACATCGTTTTGAAAAACACCTCAACTTTGAGCGACGGAAGCGCGAGTTCCAAGAATGGCACGATCACTACAGACGGCCCAATCGCGATTTCGGGAACCGGTTCGCTTTCTGTAAGCGGCACCAAAAAACACGGCATCAACACTTCTTCGACGATTTCGGTTTCTGGCGGAACAACTACAATCGCCTCTGCGGCTTCTGACGGATTGCATTCGGAAGGATTCACCCTAACTTCCGGAACGGTTTCCATTACTTCGACAGCCGACGGAGTAGACGCCGGAAACGCACCCATCGCTATTTCGGGCGGAACTTTGAACGTGACTTCTACAGCCGCCGACGTAAAAGCCGTAAAAACGGGAACGAGCACGATTACAATCACGGGCGGAACTTTGAACCTCACCGTTTCGGGCGCACAATCGAAAGGCATCAGTGCCAAAGGAAACATTTCGGTCACGGCCGGAACGATTGGCGTAACGATTTCTGGAGCGACGGTGCTCACGGCCGAAGACAGCGGTTTCGACCCTTCGTACTCGAGCGCGTTCAAGACCGATGCCGAAATCAACATTTCTGGAGGTACTTTCAACATTCATTCTTTGGCTGCAGCCGATGGCGGAAAATGTTTCTCTGCCGATGGAAACATCAACATCACAGGCGGAACTTTCACGGTTTCGACTGCCGGAAGTGGTGGCGCTTACACCAATACATCGGGCGTGGCCGACAATTTCTCGACAACCGCGTTTACCACAGACGCCGACGTCAATATTTCGGGCGGAACTTTCACGTTGACCAACACCGGAACAGATGGAAAAGCAATCTCAGCCGACGCGAACGTGAACATTTCGGGCACGGCTCAAATCGGGATCACCAATTCCGGGAATTCAGGCAAAGGCATCAAAGCCGACGGAAGCGTAACATTTTCTGGAGGAACGACCACGATCGCCTTGTCTGGAACAACTGTTTTGGCGGCATCGGGAAGCGGCTACGATCCATCTTATCCTACAGGAGTAAAATCGGAAGGCGACATCACGATCAACAGCGGTACGATCACGATTACTGCAACCGCGACGGCAAAAGGCGCAAAAGGTTTGTCTTCTGATGCCCAAATCGTCATGAACGGCGGTTCGGTGAACGTGACCAACGCCGGGCCAGGACAGACTTACACGAATGCTTCGGGTGCGCTCGATTCTTATTCGGCAGCTTGTTTGTCGGCAGACACTAATATTGCGATCAACGCCGGAACCGTAACGACAACAAGTTCGGGAACAGGAGGAAAAGGCTTAAAAGCAGACGGAACGATAACAATAGGAAGTTCAACGGGGAATCCTGTTTTACTGATTAAAACGACAGGAGCCAGATTTTTAGTATCCGGA
>JBCNQO010000171.1:0-5144 GCA_039592825.1 Flavobacterium sp. | reverse complement strand
GACGAAAAGAAACTCAAGCTAGACGACAAACTTTCGAAGTTCTATCCGAAAGTCAAAAACGCCGACCAGATCACGATCGAGATGTTGTTGCGCCATCGTTCGGGCATTCACGAAATTTTGGCCGATTCGGTAATTACGGCGAACATCCAAAAGAAAATGTCGAAAACCCAATTGGTCGACCTCATGAACGGTTTTGTATCCGATTTCACTCCCGATTCCAAATTCGAATACAGTAATTCGAACTATATTTTGCTGGGTTTCATCATTGAGGACGTGACCAAAAAGTCGTATTCGGACAACATCCAAAATAGAATCATCAAAAAAATCGGACTCAAAAACACCTATTTTCCAGAGAAAACCGACTTTTCGAAAAACGAGGCTTCGTCGGCGATTTTCATCGGAAAGAAATGGGACGTGATTCCAGAATGGTCGAATTCGATCGCTTTTTCGGCTGGCGCATTGGTTTCGACTCCATCAGATCTAACGCAATTCACCAAAGCTTTGTTCGACGGAAAACTCATGAGCGCGGCGTCTTTCGAGAAAATGAAAACGCTCAAGGACACTTACGGACTAGGTTTAATTACGATGCCTTTCGACGACAAGAAATTTTACGGACACACTGGCGGAATCGAGAATTTCCGATCTGTCGTAGGTTTTGAACCCAATTCGAAAATGGGTTTTGCGCTTTGCGTGAACGGCGACAATTTCAACAGAAACGAAATAAGTCTTGGCATCCTGAAAATTTATTACGGACAGGATTACAAGTTTCCCGAAGCTAAACAAACCACAGTTAGCGAGTCGATTTTGCAGACTTATGTTGGAAATTATGCGTCGGCGGCTTTTCCTTTGAAGATTCGGATTTTTGTCGAGAACGGACAATTGTCGGCTCAAGCCACAGGCCAAAGTTCGTTCGCGCTCGAGGCCAAAAGCGATACCAAGTTCGTTTTCACTCCGGTCAATGTGACGCTCGAATTCTCGCCCGGAAAAATGAACCTGAAACAAAACGGACTCGATATTGATTTTACCAAGGAATAAAAAAAGCGGCTTTTCGGGGCCGCTTTCTTGTTTAATATAAAGTGTAAGATGAATTACAGTTTTTTGGTCGATTCGCGCTGACGCAATTCGGTTCCAATGACTTCTGTCCTGAATTTGGCTTCGTCTTCTTCGTTGCTTTCGAGTCTTTCGATGAGCAATTTCGTGGCCGCTTCGCCAATTTCCGGGCCGTGCTGACTTACGGTTGACATACTTGGCGTGAGTCTTTTTGACCAGACGCCGTCGGCGAAACCTATTATGGAAAGTTCCTCTGGAATCTTATAACCTTTCTTGATCGCAGCTTTCATGGCCGAAACCGACGCGTGCTCGTCCAAAGCGAAAACGCCGTCAATCTTGTGGTCGGCAAATAATTTGGCCAATTTTTCGTCGAAATCTTCAACCGAATCGGTAAGTACAACCAGGTTCTCGTCTACTTTCGCTCCTCTTTTCTCGACTCCGGCGTAGAAACCTTTGGCGCGCAGTTTCCCAACGCTCAAATTGTCGATCGAAGAAAGTAGCGCGATTTTCTTACAACCCGTGGCCACCAAATGCTGCACGGCATTTACCGCCGACTCGAAATCGTCCACGATCACTTTGTCGCATTCCACTTCGTCTGAAATTCGGTCGAACATCACGATTGGCGTGCCTTCGTTGATGATTTGCTTGAAGTGGTTGAACTCGCCGTTCTTTTGGGCTTCTTCCGAAATCGACAACACGAAACCGTCAATTGTGCCGTTGCTCAACATTTCGAGTGCGTGAACTTCTTTCTGGAGCGACTCGTTCGAGATACACGTGATGATGTTGTAACCTTTCTCGTCTGCCACTTTCTCGATTCCGGTAAAAACCTTCGCGAAAAACGGGTTCAGGATATTCGGGATGATCACGCCAATGGTTTTGGTCTTGCGGTTTTTCAAGTTCAATCCGATAACATTCGGCTTGTAGTTCTTGAGTTTGGCGTACTCCTGGACTTTGGCTTTGGTCTGCTCGCTGATTTCCGGGCTGTCGTTCAAGGCTTTGGAAACTGTCGACACAGATACGTGCAGATCTTTTGCAATTTGTTTCAGCGTGGCTTTAGACTTCATATCTCAATCGATTTCAATGATGTTTGTGGAAATTATGTAATTTTTAAGGAGAATCCTATAAACCCGAATAAAAAGTTTTAAAAATAGTTAAATAGTACCTCTGAAAAGTGAAATTCTGCAAAACCATAATCAGTTTCTCAACGTAGGTTTACTTGATGTGCAAATATAAGTATTCGTACACACAACCAGTATTAATTCTTAAATAGCGAATTATGGAAAACAAAGTAACCACAAAGGAAACACCGTCGGCATTCACGAGCCGCAGAAGTTTCCTTAAAATCAGCGGCCTTACCTTGGCCGGTACGGGATTGTTGTTAGCCGGATGTAACAATGACGACGATTCGAACAACAGCAGCTCGAACCAGCTTCCGGGTATAAGAGATGGAAAATTTGACCTCGGAGGCGGCGATTTTGGTGTACTCACGTATGCTTATGCACTCGAACAGCTCGAAGCTGACTTTTACACGAAAGTCGTGACCAACGCCGGTTTCGCCTCTTTTTCGGAAGAAGCCAAAGACATTCTTTCGGATCTTCACAAACACGAAGTCATTCACCGCGAATTCTTCAAAGCGGCCTTGACCGATGCGCTTCCGAATCCAACTACGCAATTGCTTCCTGCTTTGGCTTTCTCTTACGGAAACCTGAATTTCGGAAACCAGACTGCGGTAATCGAAACTGCGATTGCGCTTGAAGACACTGGCGTCGCGGCCTACAACGGAGCCGGACAGATTATCTCGAACCCAGACTATCTGGTGATTGCAGGACAAATCGTTTCGGTAGAAGCCCGTCACGCGGCGGCCGTTCGCGACCTTAGAAACCCGGGAAGTATCGATTTTGCGAGCACTGCCGATGCCAACGGACTTGATCCGGCGAAAAAACCGTCAGAAATTGCTCCTGTTGCTCAGCAGTTCATTACGACCCAATTCACCGCAATGTATCTTCCATAACCTAAAAAACTGACATCATGAATCTGATAAAATTCTTAGAATCCTTTACGGACGACAAACTTTACGCGAAAGGAACAGACAGAAGAGCCAGTTTTTCGCAATTCGGAAATTTGGGAAAAGGACTTGCCTTGGCCTCGGTTCCTTTCGGACTTTCGGCTTTGACCAATAAAGCGTTCGCTGCCGACATTCAACCGACTCCAGCCACAGCGGCCGGCGCACTTCAACTTGCGCTTACTTTGGAATATCTGGAAAGCACGTTCTACGCAACTGCGATGGACACTGCCGGATTGATTCCAGTTGCCGACCAAGCTGCAATTGGGCTTATCCGCGACCACGAAGCCGATCACGTGACTTTCCTTACGACCGCTATGGAAGCTGGCGGAATCGCTATTCCAGCCGTTCCGACGTTCGATTTCTCAGGCGGCATCGGACTGACTCCTTTTAATGATTATGACCAATTCCTTGCCGTGGCACAAGCTTTCGAAGATACGGGCGTTCGTGCATATAAAGGACAGGCCGGATATTTAATGTCCGACAAAACTTTGCTCACCGCGGCTTTGCAGATCCATTCCGTTGAAGCGCGTCACGCCTCTCAAATCCGTCGCATGCGAGGACAGAAAGGCTGGATCACGGGCAACGACAGCGGCGGACTGCCACCACAAGTCCAGGCGGTTTACGACGGTGAACAAAGCACAGCACTTGGCGCCGGCCAATTCGATGCTGCGGCTCAGTCACAAGCTTATGATGAAGTGATCAATACACAAACAGCCGTTAACATCGCGAATCTGTTTATCGCAGACTAATTACATTTGCTCTTTTTTGCTCAAACCACTTTGCCTCGTGTAAAGTGGTTTTTTTGTGGTATTTTCGCACGCTTCTTTCACCCTTCATAAGTCCGCTAAAATTATCTTTTATAGCGGTTTGCATTTATAAATATTAATTGTACTTTTGCAACCCCTTAAATTGGGGACGGAATGTTTAATTAAAATAATTTATTGTGAACACATTAAGCTACAAGACGGTATCAGCCAACAAGGCCACTGTGAAAAAGGAGTGGGTTGTTGTCGATGCTGAAGGTCACAACTTGGGACGTCTTGCCTCTAAGGTCGCTATGATCTTGCGTGGTAAGTACAAGCCAAGCTACACACCGCACGTTGACTGTGGCGATAACGTGATCGTTATCAATGCAGAAAAGATCAACCTTACGGGGACAAAACTGGACGACAAAATCTACATGCGTCATACAGGTTACCCAGGTGGTCAAAGAACCCTTACTGCCAAAGTGCTTCAGCAGAAAAACCCTGCTGCTTTGGTTGAGAAAGCCGTAAAAGGAATGTTGCCTAAGAACAAATTGGGTGCAGAACTTTTCCGCAACCTGAGTGTTAATGTAGGTACAGAGCACAAACACGCTGCTCAGCAACCTAAAACCGTTAATCTAAACGACATCAAGTAATGGCTACAATTCACAAAATCGGCAGAAGAAAAACTGCTGTAGCCCGTGTTTACCTAACTGAAGGTTCTGGTAAAATCACGGTTAACAAAAAAGAATTCGCGACTTACTTCCCAACTGCTACGCTTCAGTACAAAGTTATGCAGCCACTTGCCATGACGCAAAACGCTGAGAACTTCGACGTGAAAGTAAACGTTTACGGAGGTGGTACAAATGGCCAGGCAGAAGCTGTCCGTATGGCAATCGCCCGCGCAATGTGCGAAGTTGGTGATGAGAACCGCGGAATCCTAAAGCCAGAAGGATTGCTTACACGTGACCCACGTATGGTTGAGCGTAAGAAATTCGGTCAGAAGAAAGCTCGTAAGAGATTCCAGTTCTCTAAACGTTAATCTGAACCTTCAAGCAAAAATTTTAAAACTAGTTATTGTTGTTATCGGGCTGCGGCCTGACATTAGTTTAGCATCTAAATGGAGTAAGAGCCTCCGCCTAAAGCCTATCGCTTAAAGGTTAAAGCCCTAGAAACATTGCTAAGTCAACAGAACGTAAACTATTTACAAAATGGCAAATAAAGTAGAAGTTAAAGAACTACTGGAAGCAGGTGTTCACTTTGGACACATGACCAGAAAATGGGAT
>JBCNQO010000170.1:0-5156 GCA_039592825.1 Flavobacterium sp. | reverse complement strand
TATGAGATTATGCCTTTCGAGAACTCGACCATCGTGGCCGAGATGAAGTCGGAACAGATTCTGGAAATGATCACTTATATCATAAATGAAAAAAAGCCGCATCCGCTTTCGGGCATTTCTTTCACGATCGGAAAAGACGGTTGGGCAAAAGACGTGATCATCGCCGGGAAACCGCTTGAGGTAAACCGAACTTATTACTGTGTAACGAACGATTACCTTTATCTGGGTGGCGACAACATGACTTTTTTTGCCAAATCAGGGAAATCCTATATTCTCGACTACAAACTGCGAAATGTGCTGATCGATTATTTCAAGGAAGCGACCACAATAATTGCTCCTGCAAACCCAAGAATCACTGTAGAAAAATAAGCCATGGAAAGAAGAGATTTTTTACAGAAAAGCATTGCCGGAACAGCATTTGCGGCCGTCGGCGGACTTTCGCTACAGAGTTTTGCACCGGCTTCAGACAAAAAGCACTTGACGATCCTTCACACGAACGACGTGCATTCCTATATTGATCCGTTTCCTGCCGATCATCCTAAAAACCCGAATAAAGGTGGTGTTGCCAGACGTGCGGCGATCATAGAAAGTATCCGCAAGGAAAACCCGAACGTACTTTTGCTCGATGCGGGCGACATTTTTCAGGGCACGCCTTACTTCAACTATTACGGTGGCGAACTCGAGATCAAGCTTATGAGCATGATGGGTTACGATCTGGGAACGCTTGGCAACCACGATTTCGACAACGGGATCGAAGGTTTTTACAAGCAATTGCCCAATGCGAATTTCAGTTTCGTTTCTGCCAATTACGATTTTTCGAAGACGATTCTGGACGGCATCGTGAAGCCTTACAAGATTTTTGTGAAAGACGGCATCAAGATCGGTGTTTTCGGGCTTGGCGTGGAATTGGCCGGACTCGTCGACCCGAGAAACTATAAAGAGACCAAATACAACGACCCGATTGGCGTTTCCCAAGACGTGGTGCGTCAGTTGAAAGACGTGGAAAAATGCGATCTTGTAGTTGCGCTTTCACACATCGGATACGACTACAAAAACGAACCCAACAAGGTTTCGGACCTGAAACTGGCCGCCCAGACGAAAGACATCGACTTGATCATTGGCGGACATACGCATACTTTTCTGGATCGCCCAACTGTCGTTAAGAATTCGGTTGAAAAAGATGTCCTGGTGAATCAGACCGGCTGTTATGGCATCAATCTGGGACGCATCGACTTTTACTTCGAGAACGGGAAAATCGAGAATGCTTCACGAGTGATTTCCGTTTGATTTTTCGGTGGCGACCACAAACTCGTAAAAGGTGTAGAATGCCATAGCGTTCAATCCCATGGCCAGCGGTCGGAAGATTATCGGGGAAAATCCGCTCAGGTAGAATTTCTCTACGAACACTATGAAATGCAGCGATCCGAAAAGGATTCCACACAACAATAGCCACGAATTGCGCTTGTCGTCGTGCATGATGTAGTGCGAGAACGAGATGCCGCAGATCACCGAAATCAGGATATTTTGCAGGATGAGCACCAGAAAACTTTCTTCGGGAATGCCATTTGTGATCATGAACGTGTAGAAAAATACCATCAAGAACGGAATCGTGGCGATAATGGCCGGAATGAAGTCGGTCAATTTTAGCAATCGGATGATGTAGTACAAAAGCAGTATCCGATGCGCCAGGAAAACGACAAGTCCGTAGAAAAGACAGGTTGCCGAATCTGGAATGAACAGCACGTTGGTTATCAGCGAAAGCGTCATCACCACAAAAAACATAGGATTTCGTTTGGCCGAAACCCAGAAATACAAGGCCATGAGCACAAACGGCATCGACGGCTTCAAGATGTAGATCAGCGGTTTGTAGGCAAAAAGCTCGCAGATGACTTCGGAAACCGAAACCACAAAATAGAGCGCTGCCAGCACGATCGTGCCTGTGTTTTCGCGATTCAGGGTCATACGCGAACGGTTTTGTTTTTGGAAAAATCTAGACCGGAAGCAGTTCCTCTCTCCTTTCGGCCCTCAATACGAATTTACAAAGAATAAACTGGCCAATGGCAAACAGCATCATCGCAAGTGCCTGAAACACGTTCAGATTCAGGTAATAAAGCCTGATCACGAACAGGAATTGGGTAAAGGCGAACATCATCGTGCTTATGAGCAACAACGTACTACCGACATCGGACCTAAGAACGTAATTCCCAACGGCCAATCCGCCAAGGAAAGAAATGAAAAGCCCTTGCATGACGAACATGTAAAGCCCGTCTCCTATGGCGTCGTGCGACACATTTATCACGTAAAGGTAAATGAACACGAAAGGCAAACCGCCCAGAATCACGGGAATCCAGCCCGGAAATTTTATGGAGCGCATCACCACCGAAATGATCAGCACGCGATAGCCCAGAAACACGTAAGCGCCCGTGGCTACACTTTCGATCGATCGGCTTATAAAGAACATATTGGCGATCCAGCTAAAGACCAAAGCCAACAGGAAAACGTAATTCGTCTTTCTCGAAGACAACCAGTAAATCATGGCCAAAAGCGGATTCATGAACGGCTTTGTCGCCCAAATAAGCGGTTCGTCATAAAAATATTCAGCGAATATCTCTACTGCCGAAACGCAGCAATATGCCACTATGAAAACGGTAACGACAACCGAACGCGTAATTTTTTCCATTGGCCGGGATTAAGGCATAGCAGGTTGTCAGGATTGAGTGGCAAGAATCAAATGTAGATAAAAAATTATGTTAATTTTTGCGATATATAAAATATTTTATGACGAAATAATAGGAGAAAATCTGAAGCGCCAAATCTATCGGAAGAAATTCCGGAGTCGGCTCAATCATTAGGAAAATCACGAAAAAGATGTCTGACACACAATTGAAAAGCGCCGTCATTGCCATATAAAACGACATGTTGGAATTGCTCACGTGAATGTGATACGTGGACAAACTCGCCTGCAAAGCCAGGATGAAACCGTAAATCGTGACTGGAAGTTCCAGCGGACGATGCTGCGGATCGAAGAAACTGATGAGCGCAAAACCAGACCCGAAGATCATGGCAAACACGAAAAGCCCTACAAACAGACCCGATTTGCTGAACCGAAGATTCCAGTTATCGCGAATAATGAACGAAAGCAGAATGAGGTAAGACAGCAGATACGGCAAAATGATAAAGATCGTCCTGCCTTTGAGTTCGAGCAAAACCACTGTGTCGCCGATAAATGTCAGGAAAAGGAAAACGCCGTACCAAATGTTGAATTTCGTGGTTTTTACCGATAGATAATAAAACAAGATCGCCGGAATCACGATAGGCTTTGAGATGATCAGCAAGGTTTCGCTTTTGATAATGGTCGCAAAAACGGCCACGATACAAGCGACGAAATACAGGATAATGGCGGGTTTTTCTGTCCTCATGCAAGCATTTTCGCGAATTCTTCTTCGGACAAGATTCTCACGCCAAGTTTCGTGGCTTTCTCGAGTTTGGCCGGCCCCATATTTTCGCCTGCTACGACAAAATCGGTTTTGGCCGAAATCGAGCTTCCGACTTTTCCGCCGTTGTCTTCTATCGCGACTTTGATTCCATCTCTCGAAAAGTTGGTAAAAACGCCAGACACGACGAAAATCTTGCCTTCGAGTTTGTTGGTAGCATTCGGGTTGACGCGTGCTACAGATTCGAGTTGCACGCCGTAATGCTTCAGTCGGTCTACGATGATGCGGTTTTCGGGATTCTGGAAAAAGTCCATAACGCTTTGGGCAATGCGTTCTCCAATCTCGTCTACGTTGACCAGATCGAGCAAGTTCGCGGCGGCCAACGCGTCTATATTTTTGTAATGTTTCGCGAGCTTTTTGGCCACGGTTTCGCCCACGTATCGTATCCCGAGCGCATACAAAACGCGTTCAAAAGGAATTTCTTTGGACTTCTCGATCCCGTTGATAAGGTTTTCTGCAGATTTCTGGGCCATGCGCTCTAGCGGAATCACTTGCGCTACTGACAAATCGTAAAGATCGGCATAGTTGTGAACCAAACCATTGTTGAACAAAAGCGCGACGGTTTCTCCGCCAAGACCTTCGATGTCCATGGCTTTTCTTGAGATATAGTGTTGGATGCGTCCGATGATTTGTGGCGGACATCCGTAGAAATTCGGGCAATAGTGCTGCGCTTCTCCGGGAACGCGCTTGAGTTCGGTGTCGCATTCCGGGCAATGCGTGATGTATTGGGTGGGCTCGGTTTTTTCGGGACGTTTGCTCAAATCTACCGCGATGATTTTCGGAATGATCTCGCCTCCTTTTTCCACAAAAACCTCGTCGCCCACACGAACGTCGAGTTTGGCGATTTGGTCTGCATTGTGCAAGGACGCGCGCTTTACGACCGTTCCGGCGAGTTGCACGGGTTCGAGATTCGCGACTGGCGTGATCGCACCTGTTCTTCCTACTTGATAAGAAATCGAGTTCAGACGCGTCGAAACCTGTTCGGACTTGAATTTGTAGGCGATTGCCCAACGCGGCGCTTTTGCCGTGTAACCGAGTTCGTCCTGATAATGAAAACTGTTTACTTTGATCACCACGCCGTCGGTTTCGTATGGTAGATTGTGTCTGTGCGTGTCCCAATAATCGAGAAATTCGAAAACCTCGTCTACGTTTTTGGCCAAAACCGCTTCTTTCGGGACTTTGAAACCCCAACGGCGCGCGGCTTCCAAACCTTCGAAATGGGTCGCAAATGGCAACTTATCGGCTACGACCGTGTAAAGCAAACAGTCTAACGGACGTTTTGAAACCTCGGAACTGTCTTGCAGCTTAAGACTTCCGGAAGCCGTGTTTCTAGGATTCGCGTAAGTGGGCAAACCGAGTTCGATCAAGTCGTTGTTCATTTTCTCGAATCCGGCCAATGGCAAGATGATCTCGCCGCGAATCTCGAACTTTTCGGGAAAATCACCCTTGAGCTGCAAAGGCACCGAACGGATCGTCTTGATATTGGTCGTGACGTTATCGCCCTGAAAACCGTCTCCACGCGTTATGGCTTGCTTGAGTTTGCCGTTTTCGTAAGTGATGGATTTCATTTCTTCGCCGTCGGCGCTGTCGATGGCATGGATTGCTTCTTTGTCGAAGGCCCAGCGTTGGCCTGTTGTGTCCATGAACGAACCGAGAATTTGC
>JBCNQO010000017.1:0-10003 GCA_039592825.1 Flavobacterium sp. | reverse complement strand
CGACATTCTCAAGGAAAGAGGTTATCCGATCGCGCGCAGAACGATTGCCAAATACCGCGAACAGCTCGATATTCCGGTGGCGAGAATGCGAAAGAAAATCTAGCGTTTGAAAAAAATCCTGCCTTTTTTCTCGTATTTGCTGCATCCGATCTTCATCTCGGTTTACGCGACTTTGTTCTATTTCCTGATAGATATCAACGCCTATAATGCAACCCAGAAATGGCTGATTTTACTGCAGATCGCGATCATCACTTTTTTCATTCCGATATGTATTTTCCTACTTCTTCGGTCTTTGGGAAAAATCGATTCGGTAATGTTGGCCGAACTTTCCCAACGCAAGATTCCGCTGTTTTTGCAGTGCATTTTGTTCTACATCCTGATTTCCAAAAGTATTACCATTGACGCGATCCCCGAAATGTTCTTCTTTTTTGGAGGCGCGATGATAAGCTCCTTTTTGGCTTTGGTCTTAATTTTTTTTCGGATAAAAGCCAGTTTACACATGCTCGGAATGAGCGCTTTGACAGCTTTCGTGATAGGACTAAGCTTTCACAACGAAACCAACGTTTTGCTGATAATTGTAGGATTGGTCGCCCTTAACGGACTCGTGGCCAGCTCGCGATTAGAGATGAAAGCGCACACGGCAAGCGAACTCGCGATTGGTTTTTTCTGCGGGATCGTTCCTCAGATCGCGCTTTATTATTGTTGGGTTTAAAAATCACTTTTTTGGGATAACCTTTTCTCCTTTTTTATTGATATAGTGGACGCCTCCCGTAAAATGGCCTCCACCGTAATATTCTATCAAATCACCTTGGAAACCCATGTAGCAATGCATTTCTTCTCGTATCACGATGTTTGAATCCATATCTATAATAGCATCCAGATAGTAGTCGTTTGCAACCTCAAACATCTGGTAGTTCGTCCTCACTGCGCAAAGGTTATTTTCAAAACTATCTACCAGATAGAATTTAGGCTCGATTACAAACTTTCCATTGGCATCTATAAAACCCCAAGTCTTCCCATCTAGCGAAATCCCGGCTTTACCTTCTGAAAAATCATTTGCCTTTTTGAATTTAGCCGGAATAACAACCTCATTTTTAGTGTTTATGTATCCCCATAAACTATCCGATTGAAACTTTGCAAGCCCATCTCTGAAGTGACCTACATTCCTTAAGCGCGATTTGGGCAATGCATCGAGCGAATCGGTATTGAGCTTAAGTATTTCGTCAAATTCCCTCCGCCTGTCTTTCTCGTAAATAAAATCGATCAGAACTTTACCATTTCTATCGATAAATCCCCACTTCCCATTTTTCTTGATCAGGAATGGGTAATTCGAAAAGTCTGACACCTCTTCGACTCCGTCGATTAACACTCTTCCATCTAGATCGAAAATTGAGTCTCCTTTCCCTTTTGTAAAAAAAGTAGAAACCCCATTTCTGAAAACTGTACCATTTAAATAAGGCAACTTCTTGACATAGTTCCCAGTTGTGTCAATAAAAATGAAGTTTTTGTATTTCTGATGGCTGATTAATGCGTAACCTTCTGAAAAATTACCACGTATGTCCTGAAAATATTGATCGAAAACCTGTCTCCCTTTTCGATCGACAAAGTAATAGCCTTTCGAACCATGCAATATCGCGAAGCCGTTCTTATATTCTTCTGATACAAAATCTGGTGTTTCGAAAACTAAGTCTCCAAATTTATTAATGCAAGTCCACAAATAACCAGTGGAATTGACTTTGTCCGCTACAAAAGCCAGTCCTTCGCTAAAATCTTGAACAAATAAATACTTTGGTGGAATAATTATTTTTCCCGTACAATCAATAAATCCGTATTTCCCGTCTTCGTTCGCGAATTTATACAGATTATCACTCTGACCAAACGTCGAACGACAGATCAGCAGCAATAAACAGACGTAGATTTTCATTGGATTAAGCTACAAAATATAGAACATAAGCCCAACATTCACCGCACTCATGTCAATCCGATTGCCGTTTACGGAGCCGTTCTTGAAAATCGGATTCAGGCCGTATTGCACGTAGGCGTTCCAGGTGTTGTAACCGCCGGCGAGGTAGACGCTGTAGCGCATTTTGTTCAGGTCGTTGTTGTTTATCACGAGGGTTTTTCCGCCGTCGCCCACGAATTTTGACCGGCTGTAGAAAAGATAGCTGAATTTCAATCCCAGGTAAACTCTCCAGAATTTGTGGCTTTCTATCGTGGAATTTCTCCAGCGAAACTCGATTGGGATGTCGACGTAATTGAGCGAGAGTTTGTTCTTTTCGTAATATGTCGTGTCTGAAATGATCTCGTATTCTGGAATTTGCCCGTCTGGATTGACGATCAGGTTGTAATTGAAATTCTGAAGCGCGTATCCAAAACCTGGCGCTATTGACATAGTTCGGGCTTCGTTAACCGGAAAATCCCTTAAAAATCCTATCGTGAAACCGGCCGAAAACTTGTTCTGGCTAATGTCTTTGGGCACGCCCGACAGAATGTTGTAAGTGAAACTCGTGTAGAACTGATCTTCGCGGTAAAGCGAGTCACGGTCTGTGTAACCCGCTATTTCGGGCATCGGCTTAATCACGAAAGTAGAATCGGATTGGGCGAAAGCACCAATGTTTACAAGCAACAGCAAAACGGACGCGAAGAATCTCATAGGTTGAATTATCGGTTTTAAAAATACAAAAAATCGCGCCGAAGCCCAGACTTAAGATTCACTTAAACGAACAAAGTCACGCCAATATTCGATTCGCCAGGCCGTTTTTTCGAAAAAGACCAAAAATGAAACAGTTGTTGCTGCTTTGCCTTTCGCTTCTCGCGACCAAAACGTTTCCGCAAACTACAGACACTTTAAAGGGTGGCGAAAGATTCCACGAAATTCAACTACAAGGCTTTGGCGATTCCTGCGGTGTTGATCGGATATGGCGTAATCGGGCTTGAGAGCGACCAACTGAAAGGTTTTAACACCAAAATTCGCGAGGAAGTGACCGAGGATATTGACGAAAAACTCACCGTAGACGACTTTGCCCAATATTCGCCTTTCGTTTCGGTTTATGCACTTAATGCTTTGGGCGTGAAAGGAAAACACGATTTCAAGGACCGCACGATCATTCTCGCCACTTCTTATTTGATGATGAGTTCTACGGTGATTGCACTGAAATCGATCACCAAAGAAGAACGACCAGACGGCACCTCGAAAAACTCTTTTCCGTCCGGACATACGGCAACGGCGTTCATGGGAGCGGAATTCTTGTGGCAGGAATACAAGGACAAATCGATCTGGTACGGGATTGCGGGTTATGCCGTGGCGACGGGAACAGGTTTGTTTCGAATGTACAACAATCGTCATTGGCTGACTGATGTCGCGGCCGGAGCGGGAATCGGGATTTTGAGCACCAAAGCCGCTTATTGGATAAATCCTTGGCTTAAGGAGCACATTTTTGGGGAGACGAAATCTGATAAGGTGACTTCTGCTTTTGCGCCTTTTTACGACGGAAAACACACCGGAGCCGGTTTGGTGATTCGGTTTTGAACGCGGGTTTTTGGGTTGTCTTTTGGACAGATTTCGTGGCGCGCGCGTGAGGTTTGGCGGTATTGTCTGAGCTCTTTTGCTTCGCAGATTTTTGTTCCCGACACCCAAATTGGATGCAAAAAGCGAGTACCGACTGACCGACGGCGGCTTCTGGATTTGGCTTTGAAACCGGGTTTTCTCTGGTAAAAAAAGCGACTTTAGAGCAAGCCGCCGGCACGCCCAAATAGAAAAAATTAACTTCAGCCTCCGGATTCGCAGAATCCGCCACGCAATGTGCGGAGTTAAAAACTCCGCACAAAAAAACAGGCCCGAAAGCCTGTTTCAAATGATCAACTAAATCACTTCTTAATTTAGGGTCGCGCTTAGCGAAATCTCGGCGTTCAAGACTTTTGAAACCGGACAGATCGCTTTGGCGGTGGCGGCCAATTCCTGGAATTTGTCTTCTGCCAATCCCGGAACCGAAGCTTGCAGTTCCAAGTGGATTTTGGTGATTGTGCCGTCTTCGAAGGTCAATCTCGCTTCTGTGTCGAGGTTTTCTGGCACGTATCCGGCCTCGCTTAGAAGGAAGCTCAATTGCATGGTGTAGCAACCGGAATGTGCCGCGGCGATCAATTCTTCTGGATTTGTGCCTATGCTTCCGTCTTCGAAACGGGTTTTGAAAGAGAGTTGTGTGTTATCCAGGGTTTTACTTTGTGTGGAAATTCTTCCATTTCCTTCCATTCCTGTTCCTTTCCAATTGGCGTTCGCTTTTCTTGTGAATTTCATGATTTCTTGATTTTAAATTTGAAAATGTGAGTGTTTGTAAGGGTTTGCAGTGTTTTTATTATCCGTTTGTAAACGTTTATAGTCGTTTGTAAGCGTTTATAAACGTTTACTGTCGTTTACTGTCGGCTAATTTTTGGCGACCTCGATCGAAAGTCGTTATTTGTCTTCTGATTTAATGAAGTCGATGGCTTGTTTGATGGCGGCTCTCGGCGCTGGCGTATCGGTGATAGGATTCAGCATTACGAAATCGTGGATCGTTCCTATATAGCGTGTTGACGTCACTTTCACTCCGGCTGCGTTAAGCTTTTTGGCGTATGCTTCTCCTTCGTCTCTAAGGACATCGTTTTCGGCCACGATGACCAGGGCTTGCGGAAGACCTTTAAGTTGGGCTATGTCGGCGCGAAGTGGTGAGGCATAGATAGAGTTGCGGTCTTCGGCTTTTGGGGCGTAGGTTTTCCAGAACCAATCCATGGCGTTTTTGGTAAGGAAATGTCCGTTGGCGAATTGTTGGTAAGAAACCGTGTCGAGGTTGTTGTCTGTTACCGGATAGAACAATACCTGGAAGTCGATTTGCGGACCTTTGCGGTCTTTGGCCATCAAGGTTACGGCGATTGCCATGTTTCCGCCTACACTATCGCCGGCCACACCGAGTTTGCTGACGTTAAGCCCAATTGACGCGCCATTTTGTTTGATCCACTTTGTGGCGGCGTAAGCTTCTTCGTTGGCTACCGGGAAAAGTGCTTCGGGCGATGGCGTGTAGTTTACGAAAACCACGGCTACGTTAGCGCCTACGGCCAATTCGCGAACCAATCTTTCGTGGGTGAAGAAGTTTCCGAGAACCCAACCACCGCCGTGGAAGTACATCACTGTGGGAAGTTTGTCTTTGGCGCCTTTTGGCTTCACGATGGTGAGTTTTACGGTTTTGTCGTCTTGCGTAATCGTTTTTTCGGATACGTCTGCCGGTTGCAGTTTGTAGTCTCCGGTTTGGGCTCCGATCAATACTTTTCGGGCATCGTCGTATGAAAGTTCGTAAAGCTGTTTTCCGGTTCCGTCGCCGTGTACGGCTTTAAGGAATTCGCGGGTTTTGTTCTCTACCGAATAATTTCCGGAAAGTGAAGTTTCGACTTGGCTTGCGGCCAACATTGTGCTCAGAAGAGCGACTGAGGTAATGATTTTTGTTTTCATGATTGTGAGATGTGTTGATGAGTATTCTTTTATGTTTTACTGCTATCTGATTTCGGTTCGGTCTGTTGGACTTGTTCCGTTTTGATGAGACAAATGTATGGCGACACAACATCATAAATCAAATTGATAATTTTGTACATTTATAAAATAAAATTATAATAATGACCTTACAGCAGTTGAAATATGTAGTGGCGTTAGACGAGGAACGGCATTTCGCGAGGGCTGCCGAAGTTTGTATGGTATCGCAACCCGGACTCACGATACAGCTCAAAAATCTTGAAGAAGAAATCGGGATCAAGATTTTTGACAGAAGTAAAGTGCCTTTGACGCCCACTTTGGCCGGGATAGAAATCATCCAAAGGGCCAAAAAAATCTTGAGAGAAGCCGACGACATTCGCGATTTTGTCATCAACCAGAAAAACACGCTCGAAGGCGAACTCAAATTGGGCGTCATCTCGACCTTGTCGCCTTACCTGATTCCGCTTTTCATCAAACAGATGCGGGAATTGGCTCCGAAAGTGCATTTCATCATAAAGGAAGAATCGACTTACCAGCTCATGCGCGATCTGGAAAGTGGCGCGATCGATGTTGCATTGATGGCAACACCGACGGGAAACCAAGACTTGATAGAACACGCGGTTTTTAACGAGCCTTTTGTGGCTTATCTGAACGAAAACCATCCGAAAGCCGCGGACGAATTCTACGAACTGCAACCAACCGACAAACCAGAACTGTTGCTGCTTCAGGACGAATTCTGCTACAACGCCCAATTGCTCGACATTTGTGGCATCAAAGACACGCGAAAGATCAAGGAACAATTCACCTACGACATCAGTTCGATCGAGACCTTGAAAAATCTGGTTCGCGCCGGGCTCGGATTTGCGATCATTCCGCAGTTTTCGATCGCCAACGAGAATCATTCGGAACTGTTTAAACCGTTCAAGGAACCAAAGCCGATTCGTGAGATAAGCCTCGTGGTCACGGACACGTTCTCGAAGAAACTGTTGCTCGAAAAAATGAACGAAGCCATCTGGAATTGCCTTCCGGACGGCCTCAAGCAGCAATTTTCGTACAGGAAAATCAGGTGGAACGATTCGCCTTATTGGGTTGGGAAACTTTCTGGCGGGTAATTTCACTAGTCAAGATCATATCCAAAACTTCGGTTTACGGATTCACTTAAGTGAAAAACGAAAGCAAAAGTGAGAGCGAAATTTGCCTAAAAATTTACACTATGGCACTTTCACCTCTTGGCATTTTCCACACTTTGGTTGGCGTGGTTGCCATTTTTGCTGGCCTCGCAACTTTCGTTAAATTCGGGAAGATCGATCTGGCACGGCTTTCGGGCAAAATCTACTTCTATGGGACGCTCGTTTCTTCAGTGACCGCTTTGGGATTGCTCAAACACGGTTTCAATCCCGGGCACATTCTGTCGTTGCTGATTATCGTTTTGGTATCGGGAGCTTTCTATCTTTTCAAGAAAAAAGCGACGAGTAAACAAGCACGATATTGGGAGAATTTATTGCTGTCTTTCAGTTTCTTCCTGTCGATGCTCCCTACCGTGAACGAAACGTTGACGCGGCTTCCGGTCGATCATCCAATTGCGAGTTCGCCCAAAGACCCGATTATCGGGAGCACTTTGCTGGTCATTTTGGTGTTGTTCATCTGCGGAAGCGTTTACCAATTTCTGAAACAGCGAAAAATCAATAAGGCTGTCATTTGAAAAACGGTAATCGCTACCTTTAGGCAAAACGAAAAATGCAGCAAACCGACGGACATTACGCAACTTTGAAACGGGTTTTGCAAGACTTCTCTGGACTTTCCGACGAGGAAATCGGGACGAGTCTACCGTTCTGGAACCGACGTAAAATTTTGAAAGGCGACTTTTTCAACCGTCAGAACATTGTTTGCAAAGATCTGGGAATTGTTGTTTCGGGGCTTTTCCGGATTTTTTATTACGGTGAAGATTCCAGCGACGAGAAAAACGTTTTTTTCTTTTCCGAAAACCAGTTCATCGTTTCCTTCCGGAGGTTTATTTTCCAGTATCCTTGCGCCTATCACATCGAAGCACTCGAGGACGCCGAGATTTTGTACCTGAATCACACCGACTTGCAACACTTGTACGAGTCGCACAAATCCTGGGAAAAGTTCGGTAGGATTCTGGCCGAATATTTCTTTAACCAATCTCAGGGTCGAACCGAGGAATTGTTGTTCTTGACGCACGAGCAGCGCTATTTGAATCTGCTGAAACAACATCCGAACATCGCACAACGCGTGCCGTCATTTCACATTGCCTCATTTTTGGGCATCAAAAACCAGTCGTTGAGCCGCATCAAAAAGAGAATTCTGGAAAAAGGAATCGGTTAACGTCGGGCTAACTCTTTTCACCATTCACTAATCACCAATCACTTGATTTCCGCAATCGTCAAACCATCCGGACGACCGCCAATCTCGAGTTTCCGAACGACTTCCATGGTTTTAAGATCGACGACCGATACAAAGTGATTTGGCGTGCAAGACACAAAAAGTCGGTTTTTGTCTTTGTCCATAAGCATCGCCGCGCCTTGCCCAACCTGGATTTTCTTGAGCAACTTTCGGGTTTTGGCATCGAAAAACAGCAAATCTCCCGTTCTCACGCTCACTGCGCAGACCATTTTGTCGTCTGGCGTAAACTTCAGGCGATGCAGTCCGAGTACATCTGTTTTTAGGTATGTCTCGACTTTCCTGGTTTCGAGGTTCACGATTCCGATTCGGCCGTCTGGCATAACCGTCCAAAGTTCTCTCCCGTTTAGAGAAACGTCGAAACCTTCGTTGCCTTTTCCTACCGGAATTATCGTTTGAAGCCAATCCCAATGCGGTTTCGCGTTCGGAGGCAAAACACCCGTAGGCGGAATTGTGGGCTCGAGAAGCTTGTGGTCGAAAACGCTCACCGTGCCCGATTCTACATTGGTCGTGTAGAAATGTTCGCCGTCTGGCGTTACGTGCAACAAATGCGTCATGTCCTGGCCGGTTCCCATTGCCCAATCGATTTTGTCGGCAATCGGATCGTATTGCACAACCGACTTCGCGACTTGAGCCGTAAACCAAAGTTTTCCGTTCACGAAAGCGAGTCCGTGCGGGCCAAAAAACGGTGCTGTGTCGACATTCTTGATTGGTTTCAACGTCGAAATATCGATGATGTTGATCTCGTGAGCCGCGCCGTTGGCCGTGTTAGCCACAAAAGCCGTTTTACCGTCTGGCGTCGTAATGACCTCGTGCGGATCCTGGCCGACCGGAATTTTCGCCTTCACATCGAGCGTCTCGTAATCGAGCACGACCATTTGGTGATCGGCTTTGGAAAGGGCGAGAATGTATTTTTGGGGAAGATTTTGGGAAATGGACAGTATCGGAAATAACAATAAAGACAAAGTGGCTTTCATAAATCGCGGGAAGTTTCGTTGGTTTTGACTCCGATTTCCCGTGAGCGTTTAATGTGATTCGGAAAAAATCGCGAATTGATAAATCTCGAGAAGGCGCCCTGGAATCTTGCTTTCGAAAACAGTCGAAACTTCGCCGCCCATTTTGTCATAAAACCCTTTGGCATTGGGCTCGGCCACCAATTGAAAAACAGATTTTCCCGAGTTCGGAAATCGACTTTCTGACTTGGTCAAAAATCTGTGAACCATAACCTTTTCGCTGACTTTCGGGCACGAGCCAAAGGTGGTCGAGTTCGGGGATTTCGGCATCGACTATGGCGTAAAAACCAATAAAACGGTCTTGGTCGTAGATTTTGAAAACCAGATTTTCTTCGATGTAATTTGGTGTGAGCGTCAGATCTTCTTGCCACAATTGCATCCAATCGTCGGGATAGCCCCAATTTTGCTTGGCTTTTTGGGCGACTTCTGACAGGAATTTGCTGTCTTCGGGGTTGGCTTTTTTGTACGTGAGTTTTAGCATAAGTTTTAACAAAAAGTACAGAAATTTATTACACTACGTTCCATACAATTCGAGCTAAGCTCTCGGGTCTGTAATGACAACTCAATTTTAGTGGCTAACTTCGTCAGACCTAACAAATCTCAAAGACCCGAGGCGCAGCCGAATTGTATGTAACGAAGTGGAATAATTTGTTAGGTCTCGGAGAAAATCCCGATTTCTCAGAATTTCAGCCTGGTTTCCTCAGACTTACCGACCTAAATTTCGATTCGACTCAACTCCCGCGTTCCTCAAACATCTTGATTCTATGAAAAGACTTGAGCAAGTGCAAAAATCCGGGAATGATCAGGATTCCGCCAATGATCAGCGACCATCCCAAAACGTCCATTACACTTTTTGGAGCGATGTTTTCCATAAAGTTGAGTTTGCCAGAAGTCGTCCCGATCACGTTCGGGAAATGCGTTATCGCCGCCGCAAACAAGATCAATGCCACTTGAAGTCCGCCAAAGAAACGGCATCTTTTGACACGTCCGAACCTTATGGCACGAAATAGCGGGTAAAGCAAAATGGCCGACAGAACGACCGCGACGTCGGCAAACGGGTTTTCTACGAAGT
>JBCNQO010000169.1:0-5170 GCA_039592825.1 Flavobacterium sp. | reverse complement strand
TATTCCACATTGACAATTCAGGAAACGCACGGACGCGATCTGGAATTCACCGAGTGATCAATCCTCAAAAAGGAAAGCGGCCACTTCCCGATAAAGGTCATCGCTGTGCAAACTGTGTCCGAAGCCCGAAGTCTTGACGTGTCTGGCTTTAGACCATGAAGTTGCGATTTTTTCGGATTCACCAAACAAAACCACATCGTCTGTTTCGTCGTGCGCGACCAATCCTTGCAGTTTCAGGGTTTCTCCGAAAACTTTCACCGAATAAGCATCCGGATGGAATTTGAAGTTCTCGACAAAATAGTCGTTGAGCAGATTTCGCGATCGTTTGGTCAAGCTCAAAAGCCTTTCGTAATTGTCGATCACCGGATTCAGCTCGGCAGGCGAACCCAAAACGACGAGTTTCTGCAACTTCTCGTTCTGGTACAAATGCTGAAAATACAAACTGGCCGATCCGCCAATGGAATGTCCCACGAGATAATCGGGCTTTACTTTATCTGCGACAGCGTTGATGAAAGCCGCATATTTAGGCAAACTGAACTTGCCTTGAGAAAGCCCGTGATCTGGAGCGTCCAAAGCCACGATCGTACAACCCGAAGCCTGAAGGAACGGCAGGAATTTCTCCCAACGCCACGAATTCGAATCCCATCCGTGGGCCAAAAGTACGGTCGCTCCGTTGCCTTTCCAGGTGTAAGTTTGGATCGTGTCGCCGCTGAACGAAATCGTTTCCCGGTGCGTTTTGGCCAGCAATTCGGGCAACGTTTTTTGGTACAACTTTCCGTCTCTGGGTTTGCTGAAAAAATAGTATACGACTTCCTTACCCTTTTTCGGTACGAAAAAACTCAACAGGTTTACATAAAACCCGATCGATTTGGTAAGGATGAAGTATTTGATCTTTTGCATAAGATTCCCGACAGAAAAAATAATGCCACAAAAAAGCCCCAAAAATCGGGGCTTTTATTTTTATTTGAACTCTGAGAAAAGTTCGTCCATTTTTTCGCGTTCCTCAGACGCAAGCACGTTGTCTACCAAGATACGGCCTGAATGCTCGTCTGTTATGATCTTTTTGCGGGATGCGATCTCAACCTGAGTTTGCGGTGGAATCGTGAAGTAAGATCCCGCAGACGCGCCACGCTCGATAGAAACCACGGCCAATCCGTTGCGGACGCTGGTGCGGATTCTGTCGTAAGCCGTAAGCAAACGGTCTTCGATCTGACTTCTGTATTCGTTAGACTTCTCGGCAAGGAAACCTTCTTCTTTGGCCGTTTCGTTCATAATGTCTTCCAACTCGGCTTTCTTGTGCTTCAAGTGAGAGGATTTTGTCTCCAATCTTTCTTTAGACTGTGAAATCACTTCTTTCTTGTGCTCGATAGAAGCTTTCATTTCCTTGATCTGCTTCTCGGCCAACTGGATTTCCAATTCCCGGAATTCCACTTCTTTTGTCAAAGCGTTGAATTCGCGGTTGTTACGAACCGATTCTTGTTGCTTCGAATATTTCTTGATGGCTTCTTTGTGGTCATCGATAGCCG
This sequence comes from Flavobacterium sp., assembly GCA_039592825.1. GTDB lineage: Bacteria > Bacteroidota > Bacteroidia > Flavobacteriales > Flavobacteriaceae > Flavobacterium. The sequence continues at coordinate 3,644 of JBCNQO010000169.1, read as the reverse complement.
TTTTGCGTCCTTTGATGCTGTCCTCGATCACTTCGAGTTCGCCTTTCAATTTCTCAAGACGCGTGCTCAAACCTGCCACTTCATCCTCGAGGTCTTCCACTTCGAGAGGCAATTCTCCTCGCACGTTGCGGATTTCGTCGATACGGGTATCGATGAGCTGCAAATCGTACAACGCTCTCAACTTGTCTTCAACACTCAATTCTTTCACGGATGTCGCCATATTTTAAAAGTACTTAACTGGATTGGTATTAACTTCGGATAAAATGATTGCAAAATTAGGGATTTTTTCCTTAAGAAAATCAACCATGTAATTTTTTGTAAAACGCTCGCTTTCAAAGTGGCCGATGTCGAGCAAAAGCAATTGGTTTTCGGCCTGGTAAAAATCGTGATATTTAAGGTCGGATGTTACGTAAGCGTCGGCGCCAGCGCGTTTTGCGGCCTGAATCGCGAAACTTCCGGAACCGCCAAGAACGGCTACTTTTTTCACGTTTTTTCCGACGTACTGCGAATGCCGGATGCCTTCTGCCAGCATCGCATCTTTGACCAATTGCAGAAAATCGCGTTCGGTTCTCGCCGTTTCAAGCTCGCCAATCATTCCCAAACCGATATTCTGATGCTCGTTTTTGAGTTCGTAAATCTCGTGCGCGACTTCTTCGTAAGGATGTGATTCGAACAAAGCTTTGAGGATTTTCGACTTCAAATGTTTCTCGAACGTGACTTCAATCTTGGTTTCATAGGCTTTCACGAATTCGTGCTTCTCGCCTATCTTCGGGTTGCTTTCGGCATTTCCCTGATACGTTCCGACGCCTTCCGAATTGAAACTGCAATTTTCGTAATTGCCGACATTTCCGGCTCCGGCGGCGAACAACGCACTTCTCACTTCATCGGCATTTTCCGTAGGGGCGAACGTCACCAACTTATATATGAAGTCTTTCTTCGGAACCAAAACCTTCGTATTCACAAGCCCTAACGCATCGCAAAAAATCTTGTTCACGCCTTTTTTGTGGTTGTCGAGCGCGGTGTGAACCGCATAAATCGCGATATCGTTTTTGATCGCTTTTAAAACCGATTTTTCCACATAATTCGCTCCCGTGATTTTCTTGAGACCCGAAAAAAGTATCGGATGAAAAGAAACCACAAGATTACAATTCTTGGAAATCGCTTCCTCGATCACGGTTTCGAGCGCGTCGTGACACACGAGAATTTCCGTGGCTTCGGCGTTTGCGTCGCCCACCAAAAGTCCGACGTTGTCAAAATCTTCGGCGTAAGCCAATGGCGCCATTTGTTCAAGAACGGCGAGTATGTTTTTAATTTTCATCTAAGTTGCCCAGGAATTTAGGAAGTCTTTGATCGTCCAGCCGTTTTCGGATTTCTCCAGCAGCAAAACCGCGCCGTTGTTGTGTTCGATCGTTCTGTAAAACGTGACTTTCACGAGCGCTTTCTTGCCGTTTTCAAAAAAAACTGGCTTGCTCACGATCATTAATCTTTGGTTGTTCAAATTGAGTTTGGCGCGTCTTTCCTGATATTGCTCGACCGAAAGGCAGTCGTTTATCTTTTGCTGGAGTTTGGTTTGATCTGATTTGTAGATTGTTTCCAATTCCGGAAGCCAACTTACAGACTGCACGTCGTTATTGACTTGGTTGCGGATATTTTTCACTTCGGCTGCGGGCAATTTCAAACCTTGCACGGCCTCGAAAATCTCCTCGTTGTTGTTCGCCTTCTCGCAATACGTAAAAAGCAGTTGCTGACGGCCTTTCACGACGACTTTCTCGTTTTTGTAGTAATTGCGGACGATGGTTTCCAGGATCGAAGTCGCGTCCGATTGGGCGAAAACCGACGATCCGAAAAGGGCGAAAACAAGTGTAAAAAGGAATCTGGATTTCATTTCAACCCGCGATTTTGTTCGGTTACCAAAGATAAAAATTATATTTGCGTACATGATGCTGATTCGAAAAATACTGTTTCCATTCAGTGCGATTTACGCTCTCGTGACGGGTTTGCGCAACTATTTTTACGACATCGGGCTTTTTAAATCGACTACTTTTGACATTCCCGTTATTGCCGTTGGAAACCTTAGCGTTGGCGGAACCGGAAAGTCACCTCAGATCGAATATCTGCTAAGATTGCTTTCTACAAATTATAAAGTCGCCACTTTGAGTCGCGGGTACAAGCGCAAATCGAACGGTTTTGTTTTGGCTGACGAAAGTTCCGATGCCGAAATTTTGGGAGACGAACCTTTCCAGTTCCATCGGAAATTCCCGAATGTGTCGGTTGCCGTTGACGCCGATCGCACAAATGGCATCCAAAACCTCATCAAACTCGAGAATCCCGACATCATCTTGCTTGACGACGCTTTTCAGCACCGAAAAGTCAAGGCCGGATTTTATATTTTGCTCACGACTTTCCACGATTTGTATACGGACGATTTTTTGCTTCCGACGGGAAATCTGCGCGAAAGCAGACGTGGCGCGAAACGGGCAAATGTAATCATCGTGACCAAGTGTCCGAAAGACCTTTCTGAAAAAGAACAGAACGCGATTCGCCTTAGAATGCGTCTGAAACCTCACCAACAGTTATTTTTTAGTTTTATCGCTTACGACGATTCCGTTTTTTCGGACAGAATAAGTTATCCGACGGACGAAATCCGAAACGAAGACAAACTCCTGATTGCCGGAATCGCCAAGCCCAAACCGTTTTTCGATCATCTGAAAAACCAGCATGACGAGATTTTCGAATTCCCGGATCATCACCATTTTTCGGCTTCCGATCTTGAGAAAATCGCACAAAAAGCTTCGGGCAAACCAATCGTGACTACCGAAAAAGACTTCGTAAGACTGCAAAAAAGCGGCCTTAAAGATTTGTTTTATCTGCCAATAAAATCAACTTTCATTTCCGATCGTGAAATTTTCGACCAAACCATTTTAGACTATGTGGGAAAAAGTACAGCAAACCGTTGAATTCATCAAAAGCAAAATCGACATTTCGCCCGAATACGGCGTAATCCTTGGCTCTGGCCTTGGCGGATTTACCGACGACATCGAAATCGAGTACACTTTGCCGTATCGCAAGATCCCGAATTTTCCTACGTCGACCGTTCAAGGTCATCAAGGCGCACTCGTTTTTGGAACCATAGGCGGTAAAAAAGTCGTGGCCATGGCGGGAAGATTTCACTTTTACGAAGGTTATTCGATGCAGCAAACAACGTTTCCGGTGCGCGTGATGAAGCATTTGGGCGTGAAGAAACTCATTGTTTCCAATGCTTCTGGCGGCGTGAACGAAAATTATAAAGTGGGCGACATCGTGGTGATTCACGACCACATAAACATGCTGCCCGAACATCCTTTAAGAGGTAAAAACGACGAGCGTTTCGGGCCGCGATTTTTGAATATGGGCGAACCGTATTCGAGAAACCTCATCGCCAAAGCCAAAACGATTGCCGCTGATTTAGGCATCGAGGTTAAAGACGGCGTTTATCTCGCGCTTCAAGGGCCGACTTTCGAGACGTTGGCCGAATATCGCATGGTGAAAATTTTGGGTGCCGATTGCGTTGGCATGTCGACCGTTCCCGAAGTGATCGTGGCCAGACATATGGATATGGACGTTTTTGGGGTTTCTGTGATTACCGATATCGGGCACGAGGATTC
>JBCNQO010000168.1:0-5191 GCA_039592825.1 Flavobacterium sp. | reverse complement strand
GGGAACTACATCGGCCCTTTCCTCGAAGGTAATTTCGGCATTTTCAAAATACGGTCATTACAGAAAAAATGTAGTTTTTGTTAAATGTTTTCGTGCTGCTGATGTCAATTTTTTATTGCCTCCAAACTCGCTCTTAACTGATCAAGCAAATCATCTGCCGGATGTCGCTCTTTCTTAGCTTTTGGCGCTGGCGCAGTGACTTTCTTGCCTTTCGCCGCCGCTTTTTTCTTGATGAGTTTAAGCAATTCGGCCTTGTAAGTGTCTTTGTATTTTTCGGGTTCGAATTTGTCGGTGAGTTGGTCAATGATCGTCATGGCCATATCGAGTTCTTTTTTGGTTACCGATATCTTGGCTGTGGGAAGTTTGAGTTCTTTGGGATCGCGCAGGTCTTCCTCAAATCTTATTTGCACCAACACGATCGCATCGTCCTGTGGCGTGAGGATTCCCAAATGTTCCGACGATCTTATCACGAATTTGCACAATCCGACTTTTCCCGATTTTTTGAGAGCATCCCGAAGCAATGCATAGGTCTTCATCGCGATTTTGTCCGGCTCGACGAAATACGGTTTCTCGAGATAGCGCGAGGGGATTTCATCTTCTTTCACGAATTCGAAAATGTCGATCGTCTGCGTTTTTTCGGGCATGGCGCTCGCGATATCGGCTTTGTCCAAAACCACGTAATCGCCGTTTTCCTTTTTGTAACCTTTGGCGATGTCTTCCCAAGGCACTTCTTTTCCGTCTTTTTTGCAGATTCTCACGTATTCGATACGGCAATGGTTTTTTTTCCGAATCATGTCCAGATCAATGCGATGCGTCTGTGAACCGCTGTAAAGTTTGACCGGAATATTGACCAACCCGAAACTGATCCCGCCTTTCCAAAGTGCTTTCATCTGTAGAAAATTTATCCGTAAAGTTCCTGATACTGAATCCAAATTGACTTATATCGTTTATCTCAAACCTTGCACCTTTAACAGTTAAAGGTGGAATCGTACAACTTGAGATAGGATTCGTGTAAGAATAGTCGCTCTTGCATTGTCAACCTTTGTAACCACCAAAAACAAGAGTCATGAATGCGAACAATCCACTTAAGGTCATCGGTTCAAAGCTTTGGCTGCAAGCGAAAATAAGTTTGCTCAAAGTAAGGTTTGCCGCTTCCGGAATGATGAAAAGTTAGCGTTCGGCCTATCTGAAAAAAACGTATTTTAGTAGTAACTCAATTTAATCCAGACCAAGCAAATGGCTTCCCCAAGGCGATGTTTGTTTATTGATGATGACGTAGACGACCAGGAATTCTTTTGCGATGCGGCCCAAACCATCGATCCGGAAATCCTGTGCACGTTTGCCGGAAATGGCGTAGAAGCGCTTGTTCAGCTAAAGGACGAAAGCTTCACGCCCGATTTCATTTTCATCGACATGAACATGCCCAAGATGAACGGACGCGAAACGTTGGAGGAAATCCGAAAGATGGATCGCCTTAACGATGCGGCCGTTTTTATCTATTCCACGGCGGCGGCTCCCAGAACGACAGAAGAAATGATGGCCTTGGGCGCCACCGATTTTCTAATAAAACCCTCTTCGGTGCAAGGTTTACAGGATTTGTTGGGGAAAATACTGAGATAACCTATGACTTCACATCCGGGCGCATCTTTCCTTCAGGGCGGAGGAAAACTGGGCGAATTGATCCGAGAAAAAGACTGGACCAAAACGCCTTTGGGAGAACCTTCTACGTGGCCACAGCCGCTCAAGACGGCAGTCCGCATCATTCTCACCTCGCGTCAACCCATGTTTGTCTGGTGGGGAAAAGAGCTCATCAACATCTATAACGACGCCTATATTTCGATTGCCGGCGGAAAGCATCCCGAATCGTTGGGCCAACCCGCATTCGAGGTCTGGAAAGAGATCTGGCATGAGGTCGAACCGCGCGCCAGGCAATGTCTCGAGGAAAACATCGGCACTTACGACGAGGCTTTGCTGCTCATTATGGAGCGAAACGGTTATCCCGAAGAAACGTATTACACTTTTTCCTATAGTCCGATTGCGGGCGAAGATGGAAATCCGGAAGGCATAATCTGCGCCAACACAGACGATACGGCCAAGATTCTCGCCGAACGCCAAATGCGGACGTTACGCGATCTGGCCAAGAACCTAAATCATCAGAACAATCGCGACATTTATCGTTCTACACTTGAAATCCTGTCAGACAATCCTCAGGACTTTCCATTCGTGACTTTGTACGAAGTGAGTGACGACGGGAACGAATTGCACCTCAAGGGAAAATTGCCACACGATTTGCCCGAAGAATTGTCGTCGCCTTTTGTGCCTTTCGGAAAAGATCCCGAGCGTTTCCCGGAACTCACGCGTGCGATTCGTCAAAATTCCATAGAATCGGTTCCGGATTTAAGTAACCGGTTCGGGAAACTGCAGACGGAATTCTGGGATAAATCGCCAGAAGACGCCTTGTTGGTTCCGATTTTGCAGACCAATCACGAATTCCCGTTCGCGCTTTTGTGCATCGGACTCAATCCCTACCGATTGCTGGACGAGGAATACAAAGACTTCTTCAGACTCGTGGGCGACCAGATCGCGGGCGCTCTCACGAACGCTTATGCCTTGAAACGCGAACGAAAAAGGGCAGAAGCTTTGGCCGAGATCGACAAGGCCAAGACAATATTCTTCAGCAACATCAGCCATGAATTCCGAACGCCACTTACTTTGATGCTCGGGCCGCTCGAGGAAATGCTGAACAATCCGAATCCTAAGCAATCGCCCGAAGATCTAAAGAATATAGAAGTTACGCACAGAAATGCGATGCGACTTCTGGGACTCGTGAATTCGCTTCTGGATTTCAGCAGAATCGAGGCCGGACGCGTGCAGGCGAAGTTCCGCGGGGTTTGTCTTGGGCAATTCACCAAAGATCTCGCGAGTTCGTTTAGATCACTTTTCGAGAAAGCCAATCTGGAGTTCGAGGTTTTCACCGATGTAAAGTCTGCGGCTTATGTAGATACCGAAATGTGGGAAAAAATCGTGTTGAATTTACTCTCGAACGCTTACAAATACACGCTTTCGGGCAAAGTTTCGGTCTCGGTTCTAGAGAAAGGCGATTTTGTCGAAATGCACATAAAAGACAGCGGCATCGGGATTCCCGAAGACGAGATGCCCAAACTTTTCGAACGCTTCCATCGTGTAAAGAACGCCGGCGGACGCAGTTTTGAAGGCTCCGGAATCGGGCTTTCGCTGGTCAAGGAACTCGTAAGGCTAAACCACGGCGAGATTTCGGCCAAAAGCGAATTCGGCGAAGGATCGACTTTTTGCGTGAGAATCCCAATCGGGAATTCGCATCTGAATCCGTCGGAAATTACAAAAGATGAAACTCCGGTAACCGATATAGTTCCCAATTTATACGATATCAACGCCATAAGTCTACCTACTTCGGACGCTGTGTCCGTGGTTAAAGAGCAGCCGAAACCCGAAAATGCATTCAAGATTTTGGTCGTGGACGACAATGCCGACATGCGCGATTATGTGTCCAAATTGCTTGAAAACCAGTATTTGGTCAAGACGGCCAAAAATGGGGTCGATGGTCTGGAAAAAGTGGCGGCGTTCCATCCGGATCTTGTCATAAGCGACATCATGATGCCCGAAATGGACGGCATCGAGATGATGCGACAACTCAAACAACACGAGAATTTTTCGCGAATCCCGGTTTTGCTTTTGTCCGCCAGAGCCGGAGAAGAAGCCAAAATCGAGGGCTACGAACTGGGCGCGGACGATTATCTCGTAAAACCCTTCTCTGCCAAGGAATTGTTGGCCAGGGTCAAATCGCAACTGCAGATATCGACTTCGCGCGAACACGTGAATTCACAGCTTCGCAACGTTTTCCTGCATGCGCCAATCGCGATCTGTCTGTTGAAAGGCAAGGATTTTACGGTAGAGATCGCCAACGACCGCATCCTGAAATTGTGGGGAAAACCGCGAGAGATGATGCTCAACAAGCCATTGCTTGAAGGTTTGCCAGAGATTATTGACCAAGGTTTCGGCGATCTGCTCCAGAGTGTTTTCGAGACCGGAATCCCGTTCGTGGCCGAGGAAATGCCCATAGAAATTGAACAAGACGGCGTGATGCGCAAGGTTTTCGTCAAGTTCGTCTACGAACCTTATAGAGACGAAAACGGTAAGGTCGAAGGCATAATGGTCGTGGCCGACGAGATTACCGAAAGCGTGATGGCCAGAAAAAGGGTAGAGGCGAGCGCCAAGCGTTTCCAGTTGGCGATCGAGGGCGCGAATATGGGCAATTTCGAATGGGATTTACCTTCGGATGATTTTTACCATTCGCCAAGACTCGCCGAGATTTTCGGATATTCGGACCAAGGCCATTTCAAGCACACCGATTTTATCGACAAGATCCATCCGGAAGATGTAGTGACCAGAAACCGCGCTATTGCCGAATCGATCAAATCGGGCACGCTCTTCTACGAAGCCCGCATCATTTGGAACGACCAAAGCCTTCATTGGATAAGACTTAACGGAAATGTCGAGACCGACGATGAAGGTTTGCCGACCAAGATGTTCGGGACGGTTCTGGACATCACAGACGAAAGGCTGCAAACGGCGATTCTCGAGGAAAAGGTTCTCAATCGCACGAAAATTCTTGCTGAGCGAAACCAGGAACTCAAAGAAAGCGAGGAACGCTACCAAAGAATGACCGAGGAAGTGCAGGATTACGCGATCTTGCTTCTGGACACAGACGGAACGATCCTGAACTGGAACAAAGGCGCCGAGAAAATCAAAGGCTATTCCGAGAAAGAGATCGTGGGCAAGAGCTTTACGGTTTTCTATTCGGATGCCGACCAAACCAATCTTTTGCCGCATTCGCTTATCGAGGAAGCCAGAAATAGCGGGCGCGCGGTTCACGAAGGCTATCGCGTGAGAAAAGACGGCACGCTGTTTTGGGCGCTCGTGGCCATCACGGCTTTGCACGACGAACAGAACAATGTTATCGGGTTCTCGAAAGTGACGCGCGACCTTACCGAACGCAAGCTGGCCGAGGACAAAATGCAGAAATACAACGCCGAACTCGAATTCCAGAACAAGGAACTCGAGCAGTTCGCTTACGTGGCTTCTCACGATTTGCAGGAACCTTTGCGCAAGATCCAGATGTTTTCGGGAGAAAAAACAATTTTGCCAATCTCCG
>JBCNQO010000167.1:0-5214 GCA_039592825.1 Flavobacterium sp. | reverse complement strand
CTAGCATATTTACGAGAATTGCGTCAGTTGAAATTTACTCTTAATCAGTTCTTCAAGGTCTTTCATAGGAGATAAAGCATGAGCTTGGTCAATTGCTCACGAGTTCGGTAACGCTGTCTGGGCTTTCGGACGACATTCAACCAAACAACGACAGTTTCTCTATGAACAGTGTTGTCGTGAATTCGTATGATCCGAATGATATCGTCGAAAGCCACGGTCCGCAGATCGATATCGACGAGTTCACTTCTGACGATTACCTCTATTACACCGTGAGATTCCAGAACACCGGAACTGCAGAAGCGATCAATGTAAGAATCGAGAATACGTTGGATTCACAACTCGATGCCGATAGTTTCCGTGTGGTAGGATCGAGCCACTACTATGTGGCAAGCCGCAACGGCAGTGATCTGGTTTTCAGATTCAACTACATCAACCTTACCTGGCAATCTAACGACGAAATGGAAAGCCAAGGCTGGATCATGTACAAAGTCAAGGCCAATGCTGGTTTTGAAGTGGGTGACGTTATCCCGAATACGGCCGAAATCTATTTTGACACGAATCCGGCGATCGTCACCAATACTTTTGAGACCACTTTCGTGGATGCTTTGGGCACAAGCGAATCCCAAAGGGCAAACGCTTCAATTTTCCCGAATCCTACCAATGGAAATGTTTCGGTGATCTCGTCCGACGAAATCGAATCTGTGGAGATGTACAACGCGATCGGAACCATCGCAAAGAAATTTTCGTCGGTGAATGCTTTGTCGACAATCCTCGACATTTCTGAACTTCCGACGGGAATTTATTTTATGAAAATTCTGACCAAAAATAATTTTGTGTTAACACGGAAACTCATCCGGAAATAGCCAAATCCCAACGTACAAAAGAACCTTCTCTCACCGGGAAGGTTTTTTTTGTTTCCTTTAGTTTAACGCTTGTTTAACAATTTGCAAATCAATACATTTGAGATTCCCTAAAAACACACAACGCCAATGACCAAACAACTACTCACTCTATTTTGTGCTTCCTTATTCCCGTTGATCGGCTTTTCGCAGTTCGGCAACCCGGTTTGTGGCGGCACTTTCACCGATTCCGGTGGCTCGGGAAACTACCCCAACAATGCCAATCAGATAATCACGATATGTCCGGAAAATGCGGGCGAAATGGTAACGGTGACTTTTGCGCAATTCAACACCGAAGCCAATTGGGATGCGCTTTACGTATTCAGCGGAAATTCCACTGCGTCTCCTCAGATTTCAAGCGGAAACGGTCCTGGGAATGTTCCCGGCGGACTCTCCGGCGGCTATTGGGGAAATACGCTTCCTGGCCCATTCACTTCAATGAGCCCAGATGGTTGCCTCACTTTCTGGTTCAGAAGCGACAACTCGGCCCAATATCAGGGCTGGCTTGCGAATGTTTCCTGCTCGCCTCAACCCTCGTGTCTCACTCCGGTAAATCTGCATACGACCCAAGCAACTACAAGTTCCATTACGGCTGATTGGACAGAGCAACAAAACGCGAATGAGTGGCAAGTTTATGCCGTGCCTTGCGGAAGTCCGGCTCCTTCGCCTACTACTGCTGGCATTACCGCTTCGACTCACCCTTTTACGCTTCCTGACCTTGCACCCGACACTTGTTTCAACATTTATGTTCGCTCAAAATGCGAAGACGATACGTTCAGCATGTGGTCGTTGGGCATTCAAGGTTACACTTCACAAACGATTCCCGAATGCGGTGGAACATTCACCGATGCCGGCGGACAGAATTTCAACTACCCGAGCAATAGTGACGTAACCACTGTGATTTGTCCTGAAGTTCCCGGAGAAAAGGTTCGCGTGACTTTTTCGGTTTTTGATCTGGAAAACTTTAACGACGCGCTTTACGTTTTTAACGGAGATTCGGTCTCGGCTTCTCAAATCGTTAGTTCGAATGGTGCAGGATCGAGCCCGAATACCACTTTGGCTGGCGGTTTTTGGGGAACACTGATTCCCGGGCCTTTCGAATCGACTTCGGCCGACGGTTGCCTCACCTTCAGGTTCTTAAGCGACAGCTCCTATAACACGGCCGGATGGATTGCCAACGTCAGTTGCTCGACCGGAGCGAACTGCATGGCTCCGACCAATTTGACCGTAACCGAAATCACGCCGTTCTCGGCGACTTTAAATTGGACACCGAACGGATCGGAAACCCAGTGGAAAGTACAGTTTGCGGGCCAGGTTTTCACTGCCGACTCTCCGTCTTACACAATCGAAAACTTACAGCCGAACACTACTTATTCCGCTAGCGTCTCTACACTTTGTACGGCCGGAATTTATGTGGCGCCTCCTATCAGCACTTCTTTTATTACGACGACTCCGGCTACGAACCCGCTTTCTGTAAATACAACACTTTACACACCGGAAGAGCTTGTAAACTCAGTGCTTATCGATAACCCCTGCCTGGAAATCTCTAACGTGACTTCGAGCACAGGAACCAATTTTGGGAGTACGAACGGCATAGGATTTTTCCAGAACACGAATCCAACTTTCCCATTGACTTCGGGAATAGTGCTTTCTACCGGAAATGCCGCGAGCATTCCGGGGCCAAACACTTCGAATCTGGGAGAAGGCACCAATGATTGGCCCGGAGACTCCCAACTGGAGAACATCATTTCAAGCGCTATCGGTGTTCCCATGACTTCTCGCAACGCCACTTCTCTGGAATTTGATTTTGTGGCGCTCAATGCGTTCATGAGCTTCAATTTTCTTTTTGCTTCGGAAGAATACGGCATTTACCAATGCGATTATGCCGATGCTTTCGCTTTCCTGCTGACCGATGCCGTAACGGGCGAAACGACGAATCTTGCCGTTGTTCCGGGCACTCAGACACCGGTTTCTGTGGTGACGATTCGCGACGATGCCTATAATTCGAATTGCAGTTCGGTTAACGAGGGTTATTTCGACAGTTATTTTTCGGATGAATCGGCTTACGATTCGGCAACGAATTTCATGGGACAAACCGCCGTTCTGACGGCTTCGGCCAACGTGATACCTAATCATCCTTATCACATAAAACTCGTCGTGGCAGACCGTACCGACGTGCTTTACGATTCGGCAGTGTTCATAGAAGCCGGAAGTTTTACGTCTGGGCCGCCTCAATGTACCGACAGATTGCGGTTGACGGCTTTCCTGGACACCAATTCCAATGGAGTGAAAGACAATGGCGAGGATTACTTCACGCACGGTTCTTTCAGCATAGACAAAAACAACCTGTCTGATCCGGAATTGGTTTACTCGCCTTTTGGCAGTTATGACCTTTACGACGAAAATCCTGCAAATGTCTACGATCTGTATTTCGAGATACAGGCCGATTACGCCGCCTACTATTCGACTTCGGCCAATTTCGACGACTTATCGGTTTTGGCAGGAAGCGGCACTACTGTCGTGAATTTCCCGATTTCGCTTACCGCGCCTTACAATGATGTGACCGTAAGCGTGATTTCCATAAACCCGCCACGACCGGGAATGAGCTACCAGAATATTGTCGCTTACACGAATAATGGCGTCGCTCCGGCTTCGGGGGTTTTGACTTTCTCTAAAGACGCATTGGTTACCGTTACAGGCATTTCTGATGCGGCGGCGGCGATCAATGCTACGGGTTTCACATTGGCATTCTCGAATTTATTGCCGAATGAGACACGACAATTGGTGGTTACCATGACAGTTCCGGACCCGCCTGTGGTGAACATGGATGATGTTTTGACGAATAACGTCAGTATTTCGGGTGTTTCCAACGACATTGACCTAACCAACAACACGTTCTCGAATGCACAGATCGTCGTGAACTCCTATGACCCGAATATGGTTGTGGAAGCCCACGGAGCACAGATCGACATAAACACGTTCAGCGCCAACGAGTATCTTTACTACACCATTTACTTCCAGAACATGGGTACCGCGAGCGCCATCCAGGTTGTGGTTGAGGATTTGCTTGATTCCAAGCTCAACGAGAATACCGTGGTCATGATGAATTCGAGCCACACTTACACCATGCAAAGGAAAGGCAATCTTGTAAAATGGAATTTTGAGTATATAATGCTGCCGGGACAACTCGAAAACGACGCGCTCTCTAAAGGATTCATCTTCTTTAAAGTCAAGGTGAAACCAGGATTTGTGGCCGGAGACGTAATTCCGAATACGGCCGAAATCGTGTTTGACAGCAATCTTGCCATAGTGACAAACACGTTTTTGACCACTTTCGTAAATGCGCTTTCGGCTGGCGATTTTGGCAATTCCAATCTGGTTTTGTTCCCGAATCCTGCGAAAGGACAATTTACCGTGAACCTGAACGAGACGAACGAGACGCTTTCGAATATCTCAGTTCACGATTTGTTGGGCAAAAAAGTGCTGAATGCGCACGTTGGCAACCTCACTCAGGCCGATGTTGACATAAGCAGTTTGTCTAGCGGAATCTATTTGGTGGAAATCACGACAAGTACCGACAAAAAACTCGTCAAGAAATTGGTTGTCGAGTAAACGATATTCGTTTTAATGGGAAAAATCCTCTTCGCTTGTTTGAAGGGGATTTTTTGTTTTTTGAAAATATTGGTTTGCTGAAACGGGATTTGCGTGAAGGATGACGGCATTGTTTAAGCTCTTTTTGCCCGACGCATTTTGCGGTTTGTTTTTGTTTCATGGCAAAAAAGCGAGTGCCGTTCAGCCTGACGGCGGCTCCGAGCGCAGTCGAGGAGCCAAAAAATCTTTTTCTGCAACTGCAACTGCGCGCTGACCCGGCCGCCGGCACGCCCAAAAAACTATCGGTTCAGATACCAGATTGAGGCGTTTAGCACAGCTGCGAATGCGACCCAAAGTAGATAAGGCACGAAAAGGTAGCCCGAAAATTTGTTGATTTTAGAGAATTTGACCCAGGTTTCGTAGATCATGAGCCAAAGCAGCACGATTTCCACGAGCGCCAGCAACGGATTTTGTAGCCCGAAGAAAAGATACGACCAAAGTGCGTTGAGCGCGAGTTGGATAAAGAAAAACTTTAATGCGTTTTTGACCTGATCTTTTTCGAAGTCGATTCGCGCCCAGACCAAACCGGCGGCGATTCCCATGAAAAAATACAGCATGCTCCAAACGGGCGCGAAAATCCAGTTTGGCGGGTTGAACGACGGTTTGTTGATGTGCACGTACCAGGTCGTGATCGCGGTTCGGGTGACTTCTCCGGAAATGTAGC
>JBCNQO010000166.1:0-5215 GCA_039592825.1 Flavobacterium sp. | reverse complement strand
GGAAGAAGAAGATCCGACGAAAAACGACATCCATAAAATAGGAACGGTCGCCCAGATTTTGCGCGTGCTGAAAATGCCAGACGGAAACGTCACGGTAATCCTCCAAGGGAAAAAGCGTTTCGAGATCGACGCTTTGATTGCCGAAAAGCCGTATTTGCGAGCTACGGTAAAAGAAGTCGAGGAAATCCGTCCGGGGCAACACGACACCGAATTTTCGGCGATTGTCGATTCCATAAAGGAACAAGCGATCCAGATCATCAAGGAAAGCCCGAATATTCCAACCGAGGCGACTTTTGCCATCAAGAACATCGAAAGCCATTCGTTCCTGATCAATTTCGTGTCCTCGAACATGAATCTTCCGGTAAACGAAAAGCAGAATTTGTTGTCGATAAATGTGCTTAAAGAGCGCGCCCTCGGGACTTTGCGCTACATGAACGTGGAGTTGCAGAAGCTCGAACTCAAGAACGACATTCAGTCCAAGACGCGTTTTGATCTCGATCAGCAACAGCGCGAATATTTCCTGCAACAGCAGATGCGCACCATTCAGGAAGAACTCGGCGGCGTTTCCCACGAACAGGAAATCGACGAGATGCGCGAGAAGGCCAAGGCCAAGAAATGGGACGCGAAAGTGGGCGAACACTTCAACAAGGAATTGCAGAAAATGCAGCGTATGAACCCGCAGGCGCACGATTTTGGAATACAGCGCGGTTATCTCGAGCTGTTTCTGGAATTGCCGTGGAACGAGTTCAGCACCGATATTTTCGATCTGAAACGCGCCCAGAAAATTCTTGACCGCGACCATTTCGGACTCGAAGACGTCAAAAAACGCATCATCGAATATCTCGCGGTTCTGAAACTCAGAAACGATATGAAGTCGCCGATTATCTGTTTGACCGGACCTCCGGGCGTCGGTAAAACGTCTATAGGAAAGTCGGTAGCAGAAGCTTTGGGACGCGAATACGTGAGGATTTCCCTTGGCGGATTGCGCGATGAAGCCGAAATCCGCGGACATAGAAAAACCTATATTGGAGCGATGCCCGGACGCATCATCCAAAGCATCAAAAAGGCCAAGACTTCGAATCCTGTTTTTGTTCTGGACGAGATAGACAAATTGTCCAATTCACATCAGGGCGATCCTTCGTCGGCTTTGCTCGAAGTGCTTGATCCGGAGCAGAACAACGCTTTTTACGATAATTTCCTTGAATTGGGATTTGATCTTTCTAAAGTCATGTTCATCGCGACTTCCAACAACATGAACACGATCCAGCCAGCTTTGCGCGATAGGATGGAAGTGATCAGAATGTCAGGATACACGATCGAAGAAAAAGTCGAGATCGCGCGCCAGCATTTGGTTCCGAAACAATTGAGGGAACACGGGTTGACAGCGAAAGATTATACCATCGGCAAAAAACAGCTCGAAAAGATCATCGAAGGTTACACACGCGAATCTGGCGTGCGCGGACTCGAAGGCAAGATTGCACAAGTCGTGCGTCACGCAGCCAAGTCTGTGGCGATGGAAGAAGAATACAACAAGAAAGTCACCGAAGAAGATATCGTCAAAATTTTGGGAGCGCCAAGAATGGAACGCGACAAATACGAAAGCAACGATGTGGCCGGAGTCGTTACAGGTTTGGCCTGGACGTCGGTTGGAGGTGATATCCTTTTTATAGAAAGCTTGATTTCCAAAGGAAAAGGATCGATGACCTTAACCGGAAATTTAGGTAACGTGATGAAGGAATCGGCTACGATCGCCATGGAATACATCAAGGCGAATCCGGAGCTTGTGGGCGTCGATCACGACGTGATTTCCAAACACAACATCCACATCCACATTCCAGAAGGTGCGACTCCAAAAGACGGTCCGAGCGCCGGAATCGCCATGTTGACATCTCTTGTTTCGCTTCTGACCCAAAGACGCGTCAAGAAACATCTGGCCATGACGGGCGAGATCACCCTTAGAGGAAAAGTGCTTCCGGTTGGCGGCATAAAGGAAAAGATCCTCGCGGCCAAACGCGCCGGCATCAAGGAAATCATCCTTTGCCACGAGAACAAACAGGACATCGCCGACATCAAGGCCGAATACCTCGAAGGACTGACGTTCCATTACGTAAAGGAAATGAGCGACGTCATCAAGCTCGCGGTGACCGACCAAAAGGTGAAAAACGCCAAAACTTTATAAGACAAAGCCCTCGTGATCGCGAGGGTTTTTCTTTTTTGGATGATAGCGATTCGCGTTGAGGTGAAAAAATGCACCTTTTTTCGCGTATCGGCTAAAAGTTTCACAAAGTTTCCCTTTCAAAATAATATCTTCGCATTGGCGTTATAGAACTGTTAACGACCAAAAAAATATGCTAAGAAAATTCCTCTTTTTCCTCTCGCTGTCTTGCTGTGCGCCCACTTTTGCGCAGATTGGAGGAAAAGGGGTTTACCAGTTCCTGAACCTTGTCACTTCGCCACGTCAGGCGGCTTTGGGCGGAAAAGTCATCACGATTTACGACGAAGATCCGAATACGGCACACTTCAATCCGGCCACGATCAATCCGGAAATGGACAACAAGTTCGCTTTGAATTACGGCAGTTATTTCGGAGAAGTCACTTACGGAACTGCTTCCTATGCCTACGTTTACGACCGACACGTTCAGACTTTGCATGCTGGCGTGAACTACATCAACTACGGAAAATTCGAGGGTTACGACGAAAACGGTAACAGGACAAGTGATTTCAGTGGGAGCGAGGTTGCGGTTTCTGTCGGATATGCTTACAACGTTCCGTGGACGAGTTTGTATCTGGGTGCAAACGCCAAGCTGATCTCATCGGCTCTGGAAAGCTATAACTCGTTTGGTGGCGCTCTCGATCTGGGCGCGATCTATATAGACGAAGACAACGACATCAATTGGGCTTTGTCCGTAAGAAACCTAGGAACCCAATTCACGACTTACGCCGGCGCTCAGGAACGGGTTCAGATGGAAGTGCTCGCGGGCGTTTCCCAGGAACTCGAGCACGTGCCTTTGCGTTGGCATCTGACGTTGGAAAACCTTCAGCAATGGAATGTTTCCTTCTCGAACCCGGCGCGGGCCGAAAACGACATTGAAGGTGGATCGACTCCAGAGAAAGTGTCGTTCTTCAACAATGCTTTGAGACACGTGATCGTGGGCGCGGAGTTGTTTCCGAAAAAGGGTTTCAATATTCGTCTGGGCTATAATTTCAGGCGTTCCGAAGAGCTCAAGATTCTCGAAAAACGTACCTTTGCCGGACTGTCGGCAGGCTTTGGCCTCAAACTCGGCCGACTCAAGTTCAATTATTCCTATTCCCGATACACTTTGGCCGCCAATACCAGTCTTTTTGGGTTGACGATCAACTTCGGAGACGAGTTCTAAATTAGGAATACCTGAACCTTGCACCACAAACCCTGCACCCAAGAAATGCTCGAAAACAAGAAAATAACGATTGCCATAGACGGTTTTTCATCGACCGGAAAAAGTACGATTGCCAAACAATTGGCCAAAATTCTCGGATACGTTTATGTGGACACGGGTGCGATGTACCGGGCCGTGACGCTTTACGCGATGCAGCACCATTATATCGACGGACATCATTTCGATGTAGAGAAACTCGTGGCCGATCTTCCCCAGATCAAGTTGCATTTCGTTTTCAATCCCGAATTGGGCTTTGGCGAAATGTTCCTAAACGACCGCAATGTCGAATGGGAAATCCGTACGATCGAGGTTTCGAACTTTGTGAGTAAGGTAGCCGAGATTTCGGAAGTGCGCCACAAACTCGTTGAGCAACAGCAGGAAATGGGCAAGAACAAAGGCATCGTTATGGACGGACGCGACATTGGAACGGTGGTCTTTCCGGATGCCGAACTCAAGATTTTCATGACCTCTAGTGCCTCGACGCGCGCCCAACGCCGTTATGACGAATTGCTCGACAAAGGACAGTCGGTTACTTTTGACGAAGTCCTGAGGAATGTTGAAGAACGCGATTATATCGACACGCACCGCGACGATTCTCCGTTGCGAAAAGCCGAAAATGCCGTAGAAATCGACAATTCGCATCTGTCAAGAGAAGAACAACTTGACAAAGTACTCGAACTCGTGTACCAAATCTAAATCGATTTCATTAGCTTTACGGCCAAACCAATCAAATCTTTATGAGTATCAAATTACGCTTGACGGCCATGAGTTTCATGCAATTTTTCGTGTGGGGCGGGTGGCTGATAACCATTGCCAATTACTGGTTCGGTACAAAACAGTGGGACGGCACGCAATTCGGGCTGGTTTTCGCCACGATGGGATTCGCGTCTCTTTTCATGCCGACCGTTACCGGAATCATCGCCGACCGTTGGATCAACGCCGAAAGACTTTACGGGGTTTTACACATTCTTTACGCGGGCGTTCTTTTTTACCTTCCGACAGTTTCCGAGCCTACGACTTTCATCTACGTGATGTTCGCGGCCATGTGCTGTTACATGCCAACCATTTCGCTTTCCAACTCGATTTCGTACACGGCCTTGAAACAAGGCGGAAATGACGTGGTCAAGGATTTTCCACCGATCCGCGTTTGGGGAACGATCGGCTTTATCGTGGCGATGTGGATAACGAACCTAACCGACAGCAAGGCATCGGCCAACCAATTCTACATTGCGGGAATCGCGGCAGTAGCTTTGGGATTGTATGCATTCACTTTACCAAAATGTCCACCAAAGTACAGTGAAGCTTCTGATGAGGTTTCCGAAAAGAAAACATCGGCTTTCAAGCTTTTCGCCGACTACAAGATGGCACTTTTCTTTGTGTTCTCGATGTTTCTGGGAGGCGCACTCCAGCTGACGAATGCCTATGGAGATGTCTTTTTGAGCGAGTTCGAGAATTTCCCTAAATATGCCGACTCTTTCGTGGTGAAAAGATCAACGATCATCATGTCTATATCACAGATTTCGGAGACTTTGTTCATTCTGGCGATCCCGTTTTTCCTGAAGCGCTTCGGAATCAAGCAAGTGATGCTTATCTCGATGCTGGCCTGGGTTTTGCGTTTCGGCCTGTTCGCTTTCGGCGATCCGGTTGGCGGGCTCTGGATGATCGTACTTTCTTGCGTCGTTTATGGAATGGCTTTCGATTTCTTCAACATTTCGGGTTCGCTTTTCGTGGAAGGCAACACCGATGCCAAGACGCGTTCGTCGGCCCAAGGTCTTTTCATGATGATGACCAACGGTGTA
>JBCNQO010000165.1:0-5217 GCA_039592825.1 Flavobacterium sp. | reverse complement strand
TCCCGTAGAAACTCTGTCTGGGTTGGCTTTCAAGTCAAGGATTTCAGCTTCGAGCAACACCTTCTCCAGCAATTCCTTCACGCCAAGACCTGTTTTGGCAGAAATGTCGTGCGACTGGATTTTTCCGCCCCATTCCTCGATAAGCAAGTTCATACCGGCAAGGCGTTCCTTGATCTTATCTGGGTTTGCGTTCGGTTTGTCGACCTTGTTAATGGCAAAGATGATCGGAACTCCCGCAGCCTGTGCGTGAGAGATCGCCTCTTTCGTCTGTGGCATGATGTCGTCGTCGGCAGCGATTACGATGATCGCGATATCGGTAACCTGAGCACCACGCGCACGCATCGCGGTAAACGCTTCGTGACCTGGTGTATCGAGGAATGCGATTTTTTGTCCGTTGTCCAAAGTAACCCCGTAGGCACCGATGTGCTGCGTGATTCCTCCAGATTCGCCAGCGATAACATTTTCCTTACGGATGTAATCGAGCAATGACGTTTTACCGTGATCGACGTGACCCATTACGGTAACGATCGGAGCGCGGCTCACCAAGTCTTCTTCGCGGTCTTCGACAACCTGGATATTCTCTTCGATATCGGTCGTGATGAATTCCACTTCGTACCCGAACTCATCTGCAACGATAGTAAGCGTTTCGGCATCCAGACGCTGGTTTTGTGTCACCATGATACCAAGCGACATACAAGTTCCGATAACTTTCGTGATCGGCACATCCATCATGCTCGCGATTTCACCAACGGTTACGAACTCGGTAACTTTTAGTGTTTTGCTTCCTTCATCGATTGCTCTTTGCTCGTCGTCGGACTTCTGACGGTGCGTATCACGCTTGTCACGACGATATTTCGCGGCTTTCGACTTTCCGCCTTTTCCTTGGAGTTTCTCCAAAGTCTCGCGGATCTGGTTTTTAACTTCTTCTTCTGTAGGCTCAACTTTAGAAACGATAGCCGGACGCCCTTTCTGGAAGCCGCCACCTGGACGGTTTCCGCCTTGACCGCCGCCCGGACGGTTCTGTCCGCCAGGACCGCCACCCGGACGATTTCCGCCCTGACCGCCTTGACCCGCAGGCTTGACGATTCTCTTGCGCTTGTGCTTGTCGTTGTTATTGTTGTTGCCTTGTGCAGGCGGATCTTTCTTCTTGCGCTCGAACTGCGAAAGGTCGATCGTTTGGCCAGAAAGCACCGGACCTGTAAGCTTTTGGTATTGGGTCTGGAAAGTCTCCTCTGTTGGCGCAGCAGGAGTCGCTGGTGCGGCCGGAGTTGCCGGTGCAGCTGGAGCTTTAGTAGCTTGTTGCGCAACCGGAGCTTTAGGCTCGGCTGGTTTTGGCTCTTCCTGTTTTTGCACAGGAGCTTCCGGCTGTTTGGCTTCTGGCGCTACCGCAGGCTGCTGAGGAGCTTGCGCTGGCGTCTCGCTTTCGGTCGCTGCCTTTGGAGCTTCGGGTGCTGCCGGCTTCTTCTCGAGGTCGATCGTTCCAACGGTTTTTGGTCCGGTAACGTTCGCTTTCGCACGGATCACTTCCTGCTGCTTAGCGCGTTCTTCGTCCAGTTTTCGTTTGTCTTCGATCTCTTTTTCCCTCTCGATACGAAGCGCCTCTTTTTCCTTGCGTTTCTCCTCGCTCACTTCCTGAGATGCCACCTTATTGCCGCGATCGCCCGCGAACTGGCCCATCAACAGGTCGTACTCGTTCTGAGAAATCTTGGCGTTCGGGTTCGACTCAACGGCAATTCCTTTGTCTTTGAGATGATCCACGGCACGGTCCAAGGAAATGTTCAGCTCCCGTAAAACCTTGTTAATTCTTATTGTTCTTTCGTCAGACATAAAATCTTTTTAGTTATTAACTGTAGTCGTGTTGTTGCAGGTGTTTTGTAATTAGCCTTCGAATTCCTCCTTGAGGATACGCATCACGTCGAGGATCGTTTCCTCTTCGAGGTCGGTTCTTCTCACAAGGTCTGCAACATCTTGTTTCAACACGCTTTTTGCAGTGTCAAGACCGATTTTTGCAAACTCTTCGATAACCCAACCTTCGATCTCATCAGAGAATTCTGTCAATTCAACGTCGTCTTCTTCCTCGGCGACGTTGCCTTCGCGGATGACATCTAGCTCATAACCTGTTAGCAACCCAGCTAGCTTGATGTTGTGTCCGCCACGTCCGATCGCTTTCGAAACCTCTTCGAGTTTCAAATAAACCTCGGCTCTTTTCAACTCTTCGTTCAATTTGATCGAAGAAACTTTCGCCGGGCTAAGCGCACGTGTAATAAAAAGTTGGATATTATTGGTATAGTTGATTACGTCGATATTCTCGTTTCCTAGCTCGCGGACGATTCCGTGGATACGCGAACCTTTCATACCGACACACGCTCCAACAGGATCGATTCTGTCGTCGTATGAATCTACGGCAACTTTCGCTTTTTCGCCCGGAATACGAACCACGTTCTTCACCATGATCAAACCGTCGAAAACCTCTGGAATTTCCTGCTCGAACAACTTCTCGAGGAATTTCTCGCTGGTGCGCGACATGATGATCTGCGGCTTATTCCCTTTCAATTCAACGTTTTCGATGATACCGCGAACGTTGTCTCCTTTGCGGAAAAAGTCGCTCGGGATCTGTTTTTCTTTCGGAAGCACGATCTCGTTTCCTTCGTCGTCCACCAAAATTACGACTCTAGGTCTTACGTGGTGAACTTCGGCCGTATAAATTTCGCCGATAAGGTCCTTGAACTGCTTGTATAGGTTCGTGTTGTCATGCTCGTGGATTTTCGAGATCAGGTTCTGGCGCAAAGCCAAAATCGCGCGTCTTCCCAAATCGATCAACTTCACTTCTTCTGAAACTTCTTCGCCAATCTCGAAATCGGGCTCGATTCTGCGGGCTTCGGTAAGCGTGATTTCTTCGTTTTCGAGATCCAGATCTTCGTCGGCAACAATTACGCGACGTCTCCAGATTTCCATATCGCCCTTGTCTGGGTTGATGATTATGTCAAAATTCTCATCCGATCCGAATTTCTTCTTCAATGCATTTCTGAATACATCTTCAAGGATTGCCATCAGCGTAACGCGATCGATCAATTTGTCATCCTTGAACTCTGAAAACGAGTCGATTAATGCGAGATTTTCCATATAACTCTTAAAATTTAATTGTAACGGTTGCTTCTTTGATTTCTGAATATTTGATTTCCTGTTTCTTTTGAACAGTTTCTTTGCCTTTTCCGACTTTCTTTGGCTCGCGGGCTTCCCATTCGAGCGTGATAAATTCTTCGTTCGCGTCTGTGATTTCGGCTTCGACAATTTCTGTGGCCAATTTCACTTTTAGCGTCCTGCCGATGTTCTTTTTGTACTGACGGACGAGTTTAAGTGGAGAAGTCGCTCCGGCCGACGCTACTTCCAAAGCAAAATCGTACTCCTCGCGATCGAGATTGTGCTCGATGGCGCGGCTTACGTCTATGCAATCCTGTAATGTCACGCCGTTATCTCCGTCTAGCGTTACCGTGATCTTCCCGTTGTCTTCGATCTTGAGTTCAATGAGAAAAATCTCGGGACGTTCCTCGAGAGCCGCGTTCAAAAGTTCGGAAACTTTTTCTTTAAATACCATATAGTTATGAAAAGAGGGGACTCTCGTCCCCTCATTATTTAGTTTTCAATAAATAACGGTGCAAATATAGACATTTTTTTGTAATCCAAAAACGGGGCGTCCGAGTTAAAATATTCGTAACTTTATTTCCAGAACAAACAATCATTCACAATTTTTCAAACCTTCCAAACATGAAAAAGATTCTAGTGCCTACCGATTTCTCAGATCAGGCGGAATACGCCCTAAAGGTGGCCGCTCAAATCGCCAAAAAACAAAATAGTGAGATCCTGCTTTTGCACATGCTCGAATTGCCGCACGAAGGCAGTGACGCCGCGGTTGCAGGAGCCGATATCCCCGAAATCATCTTCTTCAAGAACCAGGCGATCGCCAAGTTCGAAAGCCTTATGGACGCCGATTACCTAGACGGAATCACGGTTTCTGAAACCACGCGCTTCGGCAAGGTTTACGAAGGCATCAACTCTGTCGCTAAAAAAGAGAATGCAGACTTTATCGTGATGGGTTCGCACGGCGCCAGCGGTTTTCACGAGATGTTCATTGGCTCGAATGCCGAGAAAGTCGTGAGAAGCTCTGAAGTGCCGGTTTTGGTGATCAAGAACGACATGCCGGAATTCAAGGCCGACAGTTTCGTGTTTGCCTCTGATTTTTCGGACGAGATCAAAAAGCCGTTCAAGCAATTGCTCGACATCGCTTCTCATTTCGGGTCACACCTGAAACTCGTCATGATCAACACGCCAAACAGCTTCAAGCCGACGCAAGTGGCCGAGAACATCATGAGCGATTTCATGAAAGACGTGAACTACGAAAATTATTCAATGCACATCTACAACGACGTGAACGTGGAAAAAGGCATCCTGAATTTCGCCAACAGCGTAAAAGCAGACCTAATAGGAATGTGTACGCACGGCAGAACCGGTTTCGCCCACTTCTTCAACGGAAGCATCAGCGAGGATTTAGTGAACCACGCGATTCGCCCCGTTGTCACTTTCAAGATCTAACCGCAAACTCCGAATTAGAGTTCCAATAGAAAAGTCCGTTGTTTTCACGCAACGGACTTTTTTATTTTTTTACGACCAAGCTCGATTTTGAAACGATTGGCCACGAAGCCCAAACCCTGAACCCCGAACCACCTTTGCGCCAGGGATAAAAGCGGCATCCTTTTGCGACCTCTTAATTTCCGGAAAACCGAAGAGCTCACGCAAAAGATACAGCGGATAGCCCGGCGACGGCCACCTGAATTTTTCCGGAAACACAGAAAACTCCGGCCGGCGGGCGCCATAATCATAAACGAAAAAAGCCCCCGAAAACGGAGGCTTCTTCTGTTGGCCCACTAGGACTCGAACCTAGAAAGACGGCACCAAAAACCGTAGTGTTACCATTACACCATGGACCAGCTTTGCTATTGCGAGGGCAAATTTACAACAAATTTTATTCCGCGCAAGTTTTTTTGAAATTTTTCTTGCAAACTGTGACAGTGTTTTCAGAATGCCGTCTTTTACAACAAATTACGATTGGCCGCCTCGCAGAATGCCATAGAATTTTTTGTTAAGTGCCGAAAGCATTGGCAAAAAAAGAGTTTCTTTGTAACACTAAACAACCTCTGTACAAATGACAGATTTCAACTT